>DAISJF010000086.1:0-7584 GCA_036821625.1 Rhodanobacteraceae bacterium | reverse complement strand
GGCGGGACTGATCCTGTACGAGATGCTGACCGGCGCGTTGCCGTTCGCCGGCGGCACGCCGGCCGAGACCGTGATCCAGCGCATCGTGCGGCCGCCGCCTTCGCTGGCGAAGGCGCGACCGGATCTGCCGCGCTGGCTGCACGCGTTCAGCGATCGCTTGCTCAAGATCCAGCCTTCGCATCGCTTCGCCAGCGCGAAGGATGCGTTGCGCGCGCTCGACACGAAACACGTGCCCCGGCCGCCACTGAATCGGCGCGCGATTTTTTTCGCGACGCTCGCCATCGTCGCGATCGCCGGAACGGCCGGCTACTTCTGGCGCCATCCGCTGCCGATCCGCGAGCTGATCGCACCGGTGGTTCCGGCGACGCCGCGCGTTGCGGTGATGCCGTTCATCGCGCCCGAAGGCGACGCGGATCTCGCTGCGCTTGCGCGGGCGCTGGAGGCGCATGCGCATGCGTGGCTGCGCACGGATCCCGCGCTGGCGGTGAGCTCGCGCGAACGCGTGCACGATGCGCTCGCGCGCGTTGCGCCCGACATGCACGGCGAAGCGCTGATCGCGCAGCTCCCGGCTGTCGCGCGCGCCGCCAACGCGACGCGGCTGCTCGCGGGCGATCTCAAGCGCGACGCGAACGGGCTGGTTCTCGATCTCGTCTGGACAGAACCGGGCGCGACGACGGTCCCGAAACGCATCAGCGTGCGCGGCGGCGATGCCGCGGCGCTATTCGCCGCGTACACGACGGCACTCGGCTCGGCGCTGCGCGACAGCGGCGTTCGGGTGGGTACGTCGCCGCGGCTGGCCGCGAGTGCGCTGCAGGCGTTCGGCCGCGGTCTCATCGCGCTGGATGGACGCCAACCCGAGCAGGCCGCGACCGAGCTCTCCGCAATCTCGGGCGACTCGCCGCCGAGCGCGCTCGTCGATTCGTATCTGCTCGATGCCGAAGAAGAGGCGCATCAGGATCTGCCGGCACAGAACACGCGCGATGCGGCGCTGAAACGATTCGCGCAGGACGCAAGCCCGACGGCGCGGGGCCTGCGCGCGCGTGCGCTCGCCGACTCCAGCGACCCGGACCGCGCCTCCGCGGAGCTTGCCCAGGCGGTCAAGGATTTTCCGCACGATCCGGAGCTCCTGCTGCAGGATGCAAAGACTCTGGAAGCCAAGGGCGAGGGCGAGCAGGCCATCGCGCTGCTCAATGATTTCGTCAAGACCGACGATCAGGATGCGCGCGCGTGGTTCCTGCTCGGGCACGCGTCGATCCTGCAGGGCCAGGTGCAGCAGGCCGTCGACGACTATCTCGTCCGCGCGCTCGTGCTCAACAGCCGGTCCGGTGATCTCGCCGCCGAAGCGGAAACGCGCAATGCGCAAGGCTACGGCTTCGAGCGTCTCGGTCAGCTCGACTACGCGATCGAGCAGTACACGCGCGCCGCCGACATCCGCGCCAAGCTCGGCGACAAGCGGAACCTGGTCAAGTCGCTCAGCAATCTCGCGATCGCGCAGGCCGTGAAAGGCGATCGGGACGGCGCGAAGGCGAATCTCGACAAGGTGAAGTCGCTCCTGGAAGGCATGGGGGACCGCGACAGTCTCGCCAATCTCTACAACAATCGCGGCGTCGTTGCCGAGGAGCAGGGGGATTTCAAGGAAGCGCTCGCGCTGTACCGGGAAGCGCTCGCAATCCGCCAGCAGCTCGACACGCCGGCGAAGCTTGCAGAGAGCCTCAACAACGTCGGCTATGCGTCGTATCAGCTCGGCCAGTTCGACGATGCGTTCGTGTTCTGGCAGCAGGCGCTCGCGCTGTATCAGAAGCTCGATGACCGCAACCGCCAGATCGGCATCGCGCAGGATCTCGGCCTGCTCGATATCGCGCGCGGCCATTTCGCCGCGGCGCGCGCACGCATGCAGGAATCGCTGGCGACCGCCGAGAGCAGCCAGCTCGTCGAGGAATCCGCGGTCGCGCACACGAACCTCGCCGAGCTCGCGCTGCTCGAAGGCGCATTCTCGGATGCGTTGCAGCATGTCTCGCGTGCCGAGGATGCGTTCAAGAAACGTTCCGATCAGCGTGGGAAAATCGAGACGAGCCTGATCCGGGCGAGGATCGCGCTGGCGATGGGTGATCTTCCTGCCTGCGATGCCGCGCTCGGCGCGATTCCGGCGCAGGCCGAGATCGCGAACGAGCAACGCGCAACGTGGCTGCTCGCATCGGCGCGTCGCGCGTATGCCGGCGGCGATCGCGGCGCCGGCGCGGCGAAGCTCGACGAGGCCGCCAAGGTGTCGGCGGATGGGCATCTCGGCGTGCTGGAGTTCCGTGTCGGAATCGAGCGCGCGCGGCAGGCGCTTGCTGCGGGCGAGAGCAAACAGGCGGCGTCCGTTCTGGCGTCGCTGCGCAGCCAGACGACCATGCTCGGGCAGGTGCCGTTGCGGCTCGAGCTCCTCGAGCTCGAGATCGCATCCGCGCTGCGCGCGGGGCGCAAGGGCGAGGCCGTCAATGGCTACCGCGAGACGTTGCCGCTGATCCGCGACGCAGGCCGCTACGCGTATGCGGAGACGTTGCACGCGCTCGGCGCTCGCGCGCTCCCGGCGGGCGCCGAGGCCGCGGCCGCGAAATCCGCGGCAGCATCCGCGCGCGAGAAACTGCTCGCCGATGCACCGACCGATGCGGGACCGGCCATCGAGAAACAACTCGATCTGCGCCTGCGGCAGGATACCGGCGATGCGCGATGAATCGGACAACCGCGCCGATCTGCAGCGCAAGCTCGACGGCGTGCTGCAGCAGCAGCGCGAGCTGATCGAGCGGCTGCAGCAGGGCCAGGACTATTTCCAGCGCCTGGCGCGTTCCGTGTGGCGCGTCCAGGAAGACGAGCGCCGGCGCCTGGCGCGCGAGCTCCACGACGGCGTCGGCCACAGCCTCACAGCGCTGATTCACCTCGTCGCGCAGGCGTCCGCGGCGTTGGCCGATCGGCCGGATGAAGCGCGCGAACGCCTCGATCGCGCCCGCGATGTCGCGCAGTCGACCTTGCAGGAAACGCGTGCGCTGTCGCGCCTTCTGCGCCCGCAGATCCTCGACGACCTCGGCCTCCAGGCCGCGTTGCGCTGGCTCGCGCGTTCTTTCCACGATGATCACCGCGTCGCCGTAAGCCTCGATTTCGACGAGCCGTTCCCGGATGTGGACGGCGATCTCGCCACACTGCTGTTCCGCGTCACGCAGGAAGCGCTGTCGAACATCGCCAAGCACGCGCAGGCGCACAAGGTCGAGATCGCGTTGCAGCAGCGCGCGTTTCATCTGACGCTGAAGGTCAGCGACGACGGTCGCGGATGCGATCCCGGCGCAGCGCTCGCGGGAGGCAGCGAGGGCCGCAGCAGCGGCCTTGGCGGCATGCGCGATCGCGTGCGTCTGTTCGGCGGCACGTTGCGCATCGATTCGCAAGTCGACGCCGGTTGCCGCGTGTCGGCGCAGTTTCCGTTGACGGGGTTGGCGGGCAGGCTGCCGGCATGATCCGGATCCTGATCGCCGACGACCACACCGTGCTGCGCGAGGCACTGGTGACGACGCTGCGCGCGAGCGGGGACTGCGTGGTCGTGGCCGAAGCCGGGGACGGCATCAGCGCGATCGAGCAGGCGCATGCGGTCAGGCCCGATGTCGCGGTCGTCGACATTTCGATGCCGCGGTTGAGCGGCATCGAGGTCGCGCGCCGCATCACGACCGAGCTGCCGCGCACGCGCGTGCTCGTGCTGACGATGCACGAGGAAGAGGAATACGTGCTGCAGATGGTGCGCGCGGGCGCGTCGGGTTATCTGATCAAGCACGCGGCGACGTCGCAGCTGGTCGACGCGATCCGTGCCGTCGCCGCCGGCGGCGTCTATTTCGGACCCTACGCGACGCGCGTGCTGGCCGAGCAGCTGCAGCAGCCGCAGGAAATGCCGCAGGACCCGTATGGAGCGCTGTCCGCACGCGAACGCGAGGTGCTGCACCTCGTCGTCGACGGTCTCACCATCAAGGAGATCGCGCAGCGCCTCGACATCAGCACCAAGACGGCGGAGAACCACCGCGGCCGCGTGCTGACCAAGCTCGGCGTGCGCAACAGCGCGGAGCTGGTGCGCTATGCGATGCGCAAGAGGCTCGTCGAATGAGCTCGTCTCCCGCGCATACGATGGCGCCTCGCCGGCGGCTTGGATAGGCTAGCGGCATGAGCCAGATCCTGGTCCCTGTCGCGTTCGGCGAAGTGATCGACAAGATCACGATCCTCGAGATCAAGTCCGAGCGCATCCGCGATCCGGAGAAGCTCGCCCACGTGCGCGTCGAGCTCGACCTCCTCAACGAGACCTGGTACGCGAATCCGCTCTCGCGCGTCGATATCGTCGCCGAGCGCGCGGCCTTGCGCAGCGTCAACGAAGCGCTCTGGGACATCGAGGATGACATCCGGCGCAAGGAAAAGGCCAGGGCGTTCGACGATGAGTTCATCGAGCTCGCGCGCGCGGTCTACATCCGCAACGACGAGCGCGCGGCGATCAAGCGGGCGATCAATTTGAAGTTGGGATCGACGCTCGTCGAAGAAAAATCGTACGAGGACTACGCAACCGGCCCCTGAATGACGGGCCGACGTCCCGGCGAGTGCTTTCTTCTTCTCTTCGGGCGACGTCAGTTCGGACAGCGGTACGCCTTGCCGGCGACGGTCGTGATGTCGGTGCTGCTGACCTTGCCCCAGACGACATGCGTCGCGCCGGCTTGGGCGGCCTGCGAACGCGCATCTTCCCTGGCCTTGGCGACGGCCTGGGTTTTCAGGCGCTCGCCGAACACCGAGCGGCCTTCGATGTCCTTGACGAACGTGCAGCGGGCAACCTTGTCCGCGTCGGCATCCTGGACGGGATCGGCGGCGTCAGCCCTCGGCAGGCAGGCGCAGAGCGGGAGGGCGGCGGCCAGCGCGAACGATAGTGCTTTCATCGGACGTGCTCCTCACGAAAAACGAAGCGAGTGTGCGCCTTCGAACCTACGCGCGCATCCGGAGGATTCCTGTCGAGTCAGCGCCCCGTCCCGTCGGCGCGATGGGCTGCTGCGAAGGCCTCGAAGCGCTCGACCGCATCGTCGACTTCGACCAGATCCATGACGTCGCGGAATTCGAGCTTGGTGCCCCACGGCAGCGCGTCGGCCGGTTTGCGGCGGAATTTGCGCGCGGCGGCGTCGTAGCGGTCGACGCACCAGCGGCGGTCGGAATACGGGCCCGAACGCGCCGGATTGCTCGCGGCATGCAGGCCGAGCACCGCCGTGCCGACCGCGTTGGCCATGTGCATCGGCCCGGAATCCGGACAGAGCACGAGCGTTGCGCGCGCGAGCAGCGCGAGCAGCTGCTTCAACGTGTCCTTGCCGATCAGGTCGATCGGTCGCGTATGCATGCGCGCGCGGATCGCGTCGCCGAATTCGCGCTCGAACGTGTCGGGACCTCCGCACAGCACGACCTGCCAGCCGTGCTTGAGTGCGGCGTGATCCATGACGGCGGCGTAACGCTCCGGCCGCCAGTTGCGCTTGCGATGCGTCGAAACCGGGCTCACCAGCAGGACGGGCGCGCCGTCCGGAACATGCCGCGCGGCGAATTCGCGAGCTTCGTCGGGAATGGGAATGTCCCAGCGCACTTCGGTCTGGCGCAGGCCGAGCGGTTCGAGGAAGCTCGCCATCGCTTCGAGCACGTGCTCGCCCGTGCGCGCCGGGATCCGGCAGTTGACGAAGAATCCGTGCAGATCCTTCGAGCGCGCACGATCGTAGCCGATGCGAAGCGGCGCGCTCACGCTGCGGCTGAGCAGGTTCGCGCGCAAGGCGACCTGCATGTGCAGCAGCGCGTCGAAGCGTCGTCCCGCGAGCTGATCGCGCACCGCGCGGAATGCGCCGCGCCCATCGCGCTTGTCGAACACGACGAACTCGACGCCGGCGATGTCGCCGAGCAGCTTGTGCTCCAGACGGCCGATGAGCCAGGTCAGGCGGGTCTCGGGCCAGTGCTGCTGGAGCGTGCGCACCAGCGGGACGACGTGGGTCACGTCGCCGATGGCGGAGGTGCGCAGCAGGCAGAGCGAGGCGGGCGGCGTCGGCGTCGGGGTTCGAACCATCGGGACTTGCTAGACTTCTCGGACGCCCCGATGTCGGGACTGGCCGGACAACTTGGCAGAGGCATGAGCGAGGCGCAAGTCCAAGAGACGCGAGACGGCGCGATCCTGTTCGACGCGCAGGCCTGCGGCGCCGAGCGGCCGGACGCGGCCTGGTTCGATCCGCTGCATTGGGGTGCGCAAGGCCGCGCGCACACCGTCGCCGGCGGTCGCGGCGGTGTCGTTTTCGTGGAAACCCCCGTCGGCGCCTGCGTGCTGCGGCACTATCACCGCGGCGGTCTCGCCGCGCGCGTCAGCGCCGACAAATACGTGTGGGCCGGCGCGCGCCGCACGCGCGCGTTCCGCGAGTTCCGCCTGCTGGATCACCTGGTCGATTCGGGCCTGCCCGTACCGGCGCCGGTGGCGGCGCGGTACGTACGACGCGGCATGTATTACCTCGGCGATCTGATCGTGCGACGGATCCCCAACGTCGAGACGCTCGCGGAGCGGCTGCGGCGCGGTGCGCTCGATTCGGTCCTGGCCGGCCGCGTCGGCGCGACGATCGCGCGCTTCCATGCGGCTGGCGTCTGCCACGCCGATCTGAATGCGCACAATATCCTGATCGGCGATCGCAATTTCATTTCGGTGATCGATTTCGATCGCGGCCGCCTGCGCAAGCCCGCGTTTGGCTGGCAGCAGGGGAACCTCGCGCGCCTGCGCCGCTCATTCGACAAACTCGGCGCGCGCAAGCGCTTCGACGATTTCGACGCGCGCTTCTGGCATCCGTTCCTGGCGTCGTATCACGCCGCACTCGCCGACCGGCCGGTCGTGACGGCGGCGCGCGGGGCACGACGATGAGCTGGGCGCTGCGCTTCCTCGGTGTCGGCAACGCGCAGGCCGCGCCCGTGCTCGGTTCGGCCGCAGGTGTGCTCGAGCGCGACGGCGAGCCGCTCCTGATGATCGACTGCGGTCAGGAAGCGTTGAGCGCGTTTCTCGATCGCTACGGAGCGCCGCCGCGCGCGATCTACATCACGCACACGCACATGGATCACGTCGGCGGCCTGGAGCGGCTGTTCTACAAGATCTACTTCGACGCTCGCCTGCGCGGCCAGGTGCGTCTCTATGCGCATGCCGCGATCGTGCCGCTGCTGCAGAACCGGATCGGCGACTATCCCGAAGTGATCGCGGAAGGCGGCGCGAACTTCTGGGATGCGTTCACGCTGGTTCCGCTGTCGCGCGGGTTCTGGCATCGGGGCGTCTGGTTCGACGTGTTCGAGACGCGGCATCACGCGCCGGGCACGTCGTTCGGCATCCGGCTCGCGGGCAGTTTCGTCTGGACCGGCGACACGCGACCGATTCCGGAGGCGCTCGCGCAGCAGGCATCGCGCGGCGAGCTCGTCGCGCACGACTGCGCGCTGGTCGGGAATCCGTCGCACACCGGCGTGGACGATCTCGATCGCGAGTATCGCGAGGAGCTGCGGCGGCAGCTCGTCCTCTATCACTACGCTTCGAATGCCGAC
>DAISJF010000085.1:0-7595 GCA_036821625.1 Rhodanobacteraceae bacterium | reverse complement strand
ACGTCCTCGATGGTCTTTTGCGTCGGCGTCGCGCCGGGCTCGAGCGAAGCCGCGGCCGCGGGCCTCGGCGTCGCCGGCGCAACCGCTTCGGCCATCTCGATATTCGCGGCGTAGTCAGAATCCGTCGAGAACGCGATCGCGTCCTCGCCCGAATCCGCCAGCACCTGGAACTCGTGGCTCGCGTTGCCGCCGATCGCGCCGGTGTCGGCCTGCACGGCGCGGAACGCGAGGCCGAGCCGCGTGAAGATGCGCGCGTAGGTGTCGTACATGTTGCGGTATTCGCGCGCGAGCGAATCCGCGTCGAGATGGAACGAATACGCGTCCTTCATCAGGAACTCGCGCGCGCGCATGACGCCGAAGCGCGGCCGGATCTCGTCGCGGAACTTCGTCTGGATCTGGTAGAAATTGACCGGCAGCTGCTTGTAGCTCTTGAGCTCGTTGCGCGCGAGATCGGTGATGACTTCCTCGTGCGTCGGGCCGTAGCAGTACCAGGCTTCCTTGCGATCCCTGATCTTGAGCAGCTGCCCGCCGAACTTCTCCCAGCGGCCGGTTTCGTCCCACAGCTCCTTCGGCTGGATCGACGGCATCAGGAGCTCGATCGCGCCGGCGCGATTCATTTCCTCGCGCACGACCGCCTCGACCTTGCGCATCACGCGCAACCCGAGCGGGCTCCAGGTGTAGATGCCGGCGGCGAGCTTGCGCAGCATGCCCGCGCGCAGCATCAGCTGGTGGCTGACGATCTCGGCGTCGGCTGGCACTTCCTTAACGGTCGCGAGATGAAAACGCGATAAGCGCATGGAGACGGCTCGGTTCTATCGGGGGCCGCGGATTCTAGCAGTACGTTTCCGAGCAGCTGCTCGGACGTTGCGGATGTTTCGCATCCGTCATTCCGGAGAAGGCTGGAATCGAGGGTTTCCGACGAAGGAACGGCAAGAACCGGAGTCCGGCTTTCGCCGGAAAGGACGGAGTGGGCGCGGCTCCTCAGCGCTTCGGATTCGACGAGCCGCTCGGCACGACGTTCGTGTCGGGATCGTAGCGAACCGTCTCGTAAGGCCGATCCTTCGGCGCCGTATCGGTGACGTGCAGGCGGCCCTTGTCGTCTCGCCATTTGTAGAGCGGCGGGCCGTCGTGCGTCGCGGTCAGGATCGGGCGCACCAGAAAAGCCGGCATCGTCTCGGGCGCGAGGAACCACCATGCGCCGCCGGCAGCGGCGAGCGCGAGCAGAACCATCAAGAGGATGACGGCGCGTCCCGATGCGGCCGTCGGCGGGTGACGAGAAAGGCGCACGGCGCGCCTTCGGTTACTTGCAGTAGAACGCGACCTGGTCCGCCGCGCGATCGAGGGCCGCTTTGCGCCCGGCGTCGTCGAGCACCTGCGCTTTGCCGTCGTCGCCCTGCGGCGCGCTGACCTGATAGTTGGTCTGCAAGAGCGCGAGGTTCGAGCGGGCCAGCTGGCACTGCTTGGCGCGGTTTTCGGGGCTGTCGACGAGCGGCTTGTTCGGATCGCTGGGCTTGATCGGCGTCTGCCCTTCGACCGGCTTCGGCGTCGCGTCCGCGACCACCGCGGGCTGGCCCTCTTCCTGCGAAGTCAGGCTGCCGCGCACCTTGAGCTTGTGCGCATTGACGTTCGGCGGCGGGGGCGAATCGGAGAAGTGTCGCGTGCCGTTGGCGTCGGTCCACGAATAGACCTGCGCGGCGAGCGCCGGTACGCCGGCGGCCAGCAGCACCAGCAGGAGCAATCGGGCTTTCATGTCGTCCTCCGCCTGAGCGGTATGGCGCCTGGGGCTGCGCCACGGTTCGTGCCGCACTGGATAGCACCCCACGCGCTATTCCACAAGCAAAACCGCCACAAAACAGCGATCAGGTACACTCTTCTCAAGGCATTTCACGGTGGATTCACCGGCATGGACCCCTCCGAGGCCGGCGCACGCAAGCCGCTGCGCGGCATCTATCTGCTGCCCAACCTGTTCACGACGGGCGCGATGTTCGCGGGCTTCTATGCGATCGTGGCGGCCATCGGCGGCCGCTACGTGTCGGCGGCCATCGCCGTCTTCGTCGCCGGTATCCTGGACGGGCTCGACGGACGCGTTGCGCGGCTGACCGGCACGCAGAGCGAATTCGGAGTCCAGTACGACTCGCTGTCCGACATGGTCAGCTTCGGCCTCGCGCCCGCGCTCGTGCTCTACACCTGGTCGCTCTCATCGTTGAAGGAATACGGGTCGGCCTGGGGCAAGCTCGGCTGGGCCGCCGCATTCATCTATGCCGCGTGCGCGGCGTTGCGCCTGGCCCGCTTCAACACCCAGGTCGGCGTCGCGGACAAGCGTTACTTCCAGGGCCTCGCGAGCCCGGCGGCGGCGGGGCTTTGCATGTCCTTCGTCTGGGCCGTCGAGGACTTCGGCTTCGACGGCGTCGCCGTGCAGTACGTGACGCCGTTCGTCGCCGTGATCAGCGGGCTCCTGATGGTGAGCCGGATGCGTTACTTCAGCTTCAAGGCGTGGCCCAAGTCCGATCGCGTGCCGTTCATCTGGATCCCGGCGGTCGTGCTGATCCTCGTCGCGCTGACCGTGAACACCTCGCTCGTGTTGTTTGCGATCGCCGCGCTGTATGTCGTGTCGGGGCCGGTGATGACGCTGATGGGCCGCATCCGCCACCGCGGCCGCCGTGCCTCGCGCAGCGCGGAGCGCCGCGAGACATGAAACTCGCCCGCAGCGCCGCACCGCCTGTTCCTGCGGAGAAGACCATGGACGCGGCGCGCACGCTCGCGTTCCTCGCCGATCTCTCGCAGGCGTTCGCGATATCTCTCGATCTGCGCAAGACGCTGCCGGAAGCGATCAACCGCGTCGCCGACTTCATGCAGGCCGAGGGCGCCTCGCTGTTCCTGCTCGACCCGGCCACGCAAGTGCTCGAATGCCGCATCTGCGTCGGACCCGTCGACATGACCGGCGTGCGGCTCGCGATCGGGCAGGGCGTGGTCGGCCTTGCCGTCGAAGAGAACAAGACGCAGATCGTCGGCGACGCGGCCAGCGATGCGCGCGTCTGGCGCGCCGGCGACGAGGGCAGCGGGTTCGTCACGCGCAGTCTCTTGTGCGCGCCGCTCAGCACCGCGGCCGGACCGATCGGCGCGCTCGAGCTCGTCAACCGCCGCGACGGCCGCGCATTCGGCGCCGAGGACGCGGAAATGCTGCGCTTGATTGCCGCGCCGACCGCGCTCGCGATCAACAACGCGCGCATGGCCAACGATCTGGTCGAGCAGCAGCGCATGAAGCGCGAGTTCGATCTTGCGCGGCGCCTGCAGAAGTCGCTGCTGCCCAAGCGCCGCCGCGGCGCGTTCCCGGTGCTCGGCGTCAACCTGCCGGCCAACGAGATCTCCGGCGATTTCTACGACTACTTCGAGCTGGCCGACGGCCGCATCGGCTTCGTCGCCGGCGACATCTCCGGCAAGGGGCTCGACGCCGCGCTGCTGATGATCCGCGCCGCGAGCCTGTTGCGCTGGGCGGGCAAGGACGGCATCGCGCCGAGCGCGTGGCTCGCGCGCGCGAACGAGGAGCTGTGCGAGACGACGCACGACGGCCGCTTCGTCTGCGCGCTGGTCGGCTACTGCGACCGCGACGGCAACGCCGTGCAGTTCGCCGGCGCCGGATTTCCGCCCGTGATGGTCTATCGCCGCGGTGCGTTCTCCGAATACGCTTCAGGCGGTCCGCCGCTCGGCATCGTGGCCGGCATCGCGTTCGAACAGCACGAGATCGAGCTGAACGGCGGCGCGATGTATGCGTTTTCCGACGGCGCGACCGACGTGCGCAATGCCGAGGGCGTGCGCCTCGGCAACGCCGGCGTGCGCGACCTGATCGCGCGCCACGCCACGGCGGCGCCGGAAGCGCGGCTGCGTGCGCTCTTGTCCGACCTCAAGCATCTCAAGCTCGTCGACGACACGACGTTGTTGCTGATCGAAAAGCCGCGCGCGCATGATGCGCAGGTGCTGCTCGAGTACCACATGCCCGCGCGCGCGCAACACCTGCGCGAGATGCGCACGGCGCTGCGCAAGCTGCTCGACCAGCTCGGCATCGAACCCGCGCTGCGCGACAAGCTCGTGCTGGCCGTCGACGAAGCGTGCACCAACATCATCCGGCACGCCTACGGCGGCGAAAGCGACGCCGGCATCGGCCTGCGCGTAAGCCGTGCGGACGATGTGCTGAGCTTCGAATTGACCGACGATGCGCCGTGCGTCGATCCCGGGCGCATGCGTCCGAAGCCGCTGGGCGAGTGTCGCGCCGGCGGTCTCGGCATCGCGCTGATCGACAAGGTGATGGACAGCTGGCACGTCGAGCCGGCTTCGGCGCGATGCGGCAATCGGCTGATCCTGCGCAAGCGGATCGAGGACAAGGGGTTCGGCTGAGAGTGGGAACGTGTCGCTTGCCGTGGACGGCGCGACGCACAAACGTGAACACGAGGTTGCCATGAGCGGTATCGAAAGCGAAACGATCGATGGCGTCGTTCTGATCCGGTTGCGCGGCGAAGTCGATCTGTCGTGGTCGCAGCAGGTGCGGCAGGCCGTGCTGGCAGCGTTGGAAAGATACCCCGCGGTCGGCGTCGAGCTGTCGGAAGTCAGCTACATCGACTCGTCGGGCATCGCCGCGCTGGTCGAAGGTTTCCAGAGCGCACGCGCGCGCGGCGGACGCTTCGCGCTGGTCGCGGTCAGCGATGCGGTGCGCGCGGTGCTCGAGCTCGCGCGGCTCGACCGCGTGTTCCTGATCGTCGCCGATCCGGCCGCGGTGGCCGGAGACTGAGCGGCATGGCATCGATCACGCGACCGCTCGCGAGCCTGGGCCGTGCGAGCCTCGGCGCGCTCAGCGGCGTCGGCTATGCCGCGATCCTGCTGCTGGATGCATTGCGCCTGAGCCTGTTCGGCTGGCGCGAAGGCCAGCCGGTGCGGCTCAATTCCATCGTGCGGCAGATGCGCGAGATCGGCGCCGACGCACTGCCGATCGTCGCGCTGCTGTCGATGACGGTCGGCATCATGCTCGGCATCCAGTTCATCGCGGCGTTGAGCGAGTTCGGCGCCCAGTCGCAGGTCGTGATTGCGGTCGCGAAGTCGGTCACGCGCGAGTTCGGCGCGCTGATCACCGCGATTCTCGTCGCCGGGCGCTCGGGCTCCGCGCTCGCCGCGCGGATCGGCTCGATGACGGTGTCGCAGGAAGTCGACGCGCTCGCGGTCATGGGCATCGAGCCGGTGCGCTATCTCGTTGCGCCGGCGCTGATCGCGATGCTGGTCATGCTGCCGGCGCTGACCATCTTCGCCAACGCGATCGCAATCTTCGGCGCGGCGCTCTACAGCGCCCCGGCGCTGAACGTCACGCCGACGGCGTACCTGCTGCAGACCCTGTCGCTGCTCGCGCCCGGCGACTTGTGGCAAGGTCTGGCGAAGAGCGCCGTGTTCGCCGTGTTGATCACGCTGATCGGCGTCAGCACCGGCTTCTCGGTGAGCGGCGGCGCCGAAGGCGTCGGTCGCGCGACGACGCGCTCGGTGGTGCTGTCGATTTGCTGGATCATCGTCGCCGACATGATTTTCAGTTTTTTCCTCAATCGATGATGGGCATGCGACGACCGTACTCATTCGCCGGGACGACGAAGAAGCGGGTTCGCTCGCGTGCGTTGCAAAGCGCATGAACGCTGTCGCACCGCTCATCGAAGTCGAAAAGCTCGAAGCCTGGTACGGCCGCCGCCGCGTGCTGCACGGCGTCGATTTCTCGGTCAATCCGGGCGAGATCCGCGTGATCATGGGCGGATCGGGTTCGGGCAAGTCCACGCTGCTGCGGCACCTGCTCGGTCTGCAGCGTCCGCGCAGCGGCACGGTGCGCCTGCTCGGCGTCGACCTTCGGCACGCGAGCGAGCGCGAGATGCTCGATCTGCACCGCCGCATCGGCGTTTCGTTCCAGGGCGGCGCCTTGCTGACGTCGCTGACGGTCGGCGAGAACGTCGCATTGCCGCTGCGCGAGCACACGACGCTCGATCCTTCGACGATCCGCATCATGAGCCGGCTCAAGCTCGAAGTCGTCAACCTCGGCGGCTTCCAGGACCTGATGCCGAGCCAGCTTTCCGGCGGCATGGTCAAGCGCGCGGCGCTGGCCCGCGCCATCGCGATGGATCCGAAGCTGCTCTTCTTCGACGAGCCATCGGCAGGTCTCGACCCGGTCGTCTCGGCCGAGCTCGATGAACTGATCCTGCGCCTGCGCGATGCGCTGCGCATGACCATCGTCGTCGTCACGCACGAGCTCGAGAGCGCGTTCAAGATCGCCGACACGATCACGGTGCTCGACCAGGGCGAGATCCTGATGACCGGCACCGTGGCCGCGGTGCGCGCGGCGGACAACGAGCGCATTCAGGATCTCCTGAATCGACGGCCGCGCGAGATCCATGTCGACGCGGACGCTTATCTGAAGCGCCTCACCGAGGAAGAGGCCTGATAGAGTGAGGGCCGGGGGAGGCACGTGAGACGCGATACCGTCAACTACACGCTGGTCGGCGCCGTGGTCCTGGCAGCGATCGTGCTGCTGCTGGTCGGGCTCGCGTTGATTACCGGCCGCGGCGGCGCGACCACCGACTACGTCGTGCGCTACCACAACGTGACGGGCCTTCGTTACGGTGCGCCCATCTTCTATCAGGGCTATCGCGTCGGCCAGGTCAGCGGCATCACGCCAGAGCGCAACGCAGAGGGCACGCGCTACAAGGTCGATCTTTCGATCCGCCGCGACTGGCCGATTCCCGCGGACAGCCCCGCACGTCTGCAATCGACCGGATTGCTCGCCGACGTTTCGGTCGGCATCAGCGAGGGCGCCAGCAAGGAAATCCTGCCGCCCGGCGGCGAGCTCAAAGGCATCGAGGGCGCCGATATCTTCGCGGCGATGAACGAGCTCGCCGGCCAGATCACCGAGCTCACGCGCAACCAGATCACGCCGCTGATCCACACGCTGTCGCAGCGCGTCGATTCGATCACCGGCGCGATCGACGAGAAGACGCCGCAGATACTCGAGCAGACGCGCTCGATGCTGGCGCGGCTCAACGTCGCCGCGGATTCGCTAAACGACGTGCTGAAGCCCGAGAACCGCGCCGAGGTCGGCATGATCCTGAGCGAGGTCAGCAAGCTCAGCACCGAACTGCGCAAGACGCGCGAGACGCTCGATCAGGCGCTCGGCGAGATCGCGACGATTGCGAAGGAGAACCGGCCCGACGTGCGCAGCTCCGTGCAGGATCTCGCCAGCGTGCTCGAGGCGCTGTCCTCGCGCATGGACGTGATCACGCATCACCTGGAATCGTCGAGCCGCAATCTCGACGAGTTCAGCCGCGAGATCCGCACGCATCCGAATCGCCTGATCATCGCGCCGAAGGCGGACAAGGTCGAGGAGGGGCCCCAATGAGCGCGCGCTGGATCGTCCTCATTGCTGCAGCCGCGATCGGTCTGACCGCATGCGGCGCGCCGACCGTTCCGGACTTCACCTACTTCCGGTTGCCGCGGCCGCAGCCGCTCGAGGTCGCCCCGGCGCCGCTGTTCGGCGATATCGTCGTCGACGTGTTCGGCGCCGACGGGCTCTATGCGGATCA
>DAISJF010000084.1:0-7615 GCA_036821625.1 Rhodanobacteraceae bacterium | reverse complement strand
TCGCGATGTTCGCCGCCGGTGCGCAGGCGCGCGAGCGCGCGTGCGGCGGTGGCCGTGTGCGGGCATATCAGCATCCCGTAGCGCGGCCGGCTGCCGCGAATCTCGTCGCGGATTTCCTCGTCGTCGACGGCCTGGGCGGTCAGCGCCCTGCGCAGTGCGTCCGGGTCGTTGTAGAGCCAGCGCAACCGTTCGAAATTGCTCGGCGCGCCGACGTCCATCGCATTGGCGATCGTCGTGACGCTCGCGCGTGCGTGATAGTCGTGGCCTGCGAAGAAGTCGGGGAGCACGCGGTTGGCGTTGGTCGCGAGCACGACATCGCCGACCGGAAGACCGGTCGCGCGCGCGAGCACGCACGCAAGCGCATTGCCGAGATTGCCGGTCGGAACGACGAAATTGAGGCGCCGCCCGTGGCTGAGCCAGTGCGCAAGCGACGCATGCGCGTAGTACGTGATCTGCGGGAGCAGGCGTCCGAGGCTGATGCTGTTGGCGGACGTCACCGGCACGGCGTGCG
Source organism: Rhodanobacteraceae bacterium (assembly GCA_036821625.1). Classification (GTDB taxonomy): domain Bacteria; phylum Pseudomonadota; class Gammaproteobacteria; order Xanthomonadales; family Rhodanobacteraceae; genus Dokdonella_A. The sequence goes on along the minus strand of DAISJF010000084.1, from coordinate 7,104 downwards.
TGAGCAGCGGATCGCCGAGCGCGCGCTTGACGAGGGACTGGCAGTCGTCGAACGAGCCCGCCACGCGGAACGCGTGGACGTTGTCGCCGAAACAGCCGAGCAGGTGCGCCTGCCTCGGCGAGACGCGACCGTCGGGGTAGAGGATCACGACGCGAAATCCGGCGCGTTGATGAAAGGCTGCGGCGACAGCCGCACCCGTGTCTCCGGATGTTGCGACCAGCACCGTGCGCACGGCCGACCCGTGCGCATGCAGACGGCCGAGACACGCCGCGAGGAAACGCGCGCCGAAATCCTTGAACGCGGCGGTTGGGCCGTGAAACAGCTCGAGCATCCAAGTGTTCGGCGCCAGCGCACGCAGCGGCGCCGGAATGTCGAGCGATTCCGCGCAGATCGAGGGCAGCTCGCCGTGCAGCGCGTCGCCGAGGAAAAACGGCTCGAGGAGGCCCGAGGCGAGGGTCGGCAGCGGTTCGCGGCCGCTGAATGCATCGGTGCGAAACAGAGGCAGCGCTTCGGGCATGAAAAGCCCGCCGTCCGGCGCGAGTCCGGCGGACAGCGCAGCGCCGAGCAGCTCGGGCATCGTGCCGCCGCGTGTGCTCAGGTAGCGCATGCGATGACCCCGGCGGCAGGTCCTGAGACCGGAGAAACCCAGCTCTCGCTGGCGAGGCCGCTCGCGGCGAACCCATCGCGCATCGCGCGCGCAGCGGCCTCGGCGCGAAATGCGCTTTCGCACCAGGCAAACACACTCGGACCCGCGCCGGAAATGCTCGCGCCGAGCGCACCGCTGTCGAGCGCGACGCGCTTCACGTCGCGGAAGCCCGGGATCAGTCCCATGCGGCGCGGTTCGATCAGCACGTCATCCAGCCCGCGACGGATCAGGTCGAGATCGCCGGCATAGCACCCCGCGAGCAGCTGCGCGAGACGGGCGCTCTGCGCAACGAACGTCTGCAGATCATAGTCGCCTTTGAGCGCATCGCGCGCGGCGCGCGTTTCGACCACGAGGTGCGGATGCACCAGCGCGCAATGGATACCTGCGGGCACCGGCACGCGCGTCAGGAAGTCGGGCGCCGCCAGCACGAGCCCTCCGAGGAGCATCGCGCCGACGTTGTCGCCGTGCCGGCCGCCGCTCGCAACCGCTTCGCCATCGAGCGCGAACGGATACAGCGCCGCGTGCGGCAACGGCCGCTCCAGCAGCGTGTTCGCCGCGACCAGCGCCGCGACGGCCGATGCCGCCGAGCCGCCCATGCCGGAGCCGTACGGGATGCCCTTGTCGATTTCGATCTCGAAGCCGAAACCCGGCGCCATCGCGCGGTCGAATGCGATCAGCGCCGCACCGGCCGTGTTGTGCTCCGCATCCATCGGCAGTGCGGCTTCACAGCCACGCACGGCGACGACGCGCACGCCAGGTTCGGCGACGCGTCGCACCGTCACGCGATCTCCGGGCCCCGCGATCGTGTGCCCGAGGATGTCGAAGCCGACGCCGACATTGCCGACGCTGGCGGGCGCGAAACCCGTCGCGGTCGCGGTCATGCCGGCGACCTCCGCTCAGGGCAGCAACGCGACCAGCGCATCGTGCAGAACCTCGCGGCGCCATCCGTCCAGCGCCCGCGGCCAGCGTCGCGTGACCAGCAGCGTCTCGAGATGGCGGCGCGCACACAGGAGTCCTTCGGGAAGGTCGAGCTCGCGCGCCCGTGCGGCCACGGCCTCTTTGAGTGCGGCGAGCACGGACTTTTCGCGGGGCGAAGGCGAGCGGGGTATCGGCTCGAACGCGAGCTCGCCCGGATCGAGCGGACGACGCAGCAGCTCTGCGAGCTCCGCGCGCAGTCCGGAGCGCAAGCCGCGCAGTCCTTTCGTGCGTTCGGCAAGCTCGCCGGCATCGCTCGGCGGACGCGCGCTGAGATCGAGCGCCGCGGCGTCATCGAGAATCCAGGGTCGCGGCGTGTCGGTTCTACGCGCGGTCGCTTCGCGCCAGAGCAGCACGCGCCGCAGCAGCGCCTGCCGTTCGGGTGACCAGTCGGACGCACCGCGCAGCGCGGTCTGCGGTTCGGGGTCCGGTTCGCGCTGGCGCGCGCGCTGAATGAGCCGCGCCGAGTCTTCCGCGAGCCAGCCCGCGTATCCGCGCGCGGCGACACGCTCGGACAGCGTCGCGTGCAACGCAGGAAGATGGGCGACATCGTGCGCGGCATATTCGAGCTGCTGCGCGTTGAGCGGTCGACGCACCCAGTCCGAACGGGTCTCGGCTTTCGGCAGCTCGACACCGAGGAGCTCGCGCACGAGCTTCTGATAGCCGAGTCCCGCACCGAGGCCGGCGAACGCCGCCGCGATCTGCGTATCGAAGAGCTGCGCGACGCCGCGCACGAATCGCGTCGCCAGCGCATCGAGATCTTCGCTGGCGCTGTGCATGATCACGAGCCGGTTCGAATCGGCGAGCGCCGCGCCGAGCCCGTCGAGCTCGATCGCGGCCAGCGGATCGATCAGCGCGATGCGCTCGCCGAATACGATCTGGATCAACGCCAGCCGCGGGAAGAACGTGTTGACGCGCATGAACTCGGTATCGATGCCGAACATCGCAGGGACATTGGCCATGAGCTCGAGCAGGGGTTCGGTGCGGTCGATCCAGTCGCTCAAGGCGTTCCCGGGTTGATTGGCGAGGCGTCGATAGCCTAAGGTGCGACGGCGGGCTTGTCAGCCCGCTTGGCACGGCGTGCAGGCGCGCGCCGATCGAACCGCGAGCACATCGAGCAATGCCCGGCACCGAAATCGCACGCAAACAGCACGCGCTGGGCGGTGCCGCGGGCATCACGGTGCTGGCGCTTGCGCTCGTGTACCGGTTCTTCCCGGGAATGCTGCACGTCGAGCTCGAAGCGCCGCAGATCGTCGCGACGGCGCCGGCTCCGCGTACCGCGACGCCGAACTGGGTGGCCGTGCAGGCGCCGCCTGCGGCAACGACCGCGCCGGTCGCGACACCGAAAGCGCCCGAGCCGGTCGGCACATCGCTCGAAGACGCGATCCACATGGGGCCGCCGCCGCCGACCACGAAGCAGATCGCGGGCCTCCTCAAGCAGGCGCGCAGCGCCGAGGAGCAGGGCAGGGTGCTCGAGCCCAGGGACACGAACGCGATCGCGCTGTACAAGGCCGTGCTCGAGCAGGATCCGAACAACGACGAAGCGGCCGACGGGCTCGGGCGCATCGCGGGCGCGTTGCGTGACTGGGCGCAGGCGGCCATCGACAGCGGCGACGAGGCGACCGCACAACGCTACGTCGGCGCGCTGGCCGACCTTCCGCACGAAGACGCCGAGCTCAGGAATCTGCACGATCGCCTGACGACGCTGCACAAGATCACGCCGTTGCTGGTCCACGCCGCGACGCTGCTCAAATCCGGCAATGCGACCGAACCCGCCGAAGACAACGCGCTGATCGCGTATCGCAAGGTGCTCGCATTGGACCCCGAGAACCGTCTCGCCGATGCAGGGCTCGCGCAGATCGAGCACACCTACCTCGACCGCGCGCTCGCCGCCGCGGCGCAGGACAATTTCGCCGGCGCCGACGAAGTGCTGGCGCAGGCATCGTCGATCCGGCCGGGATCGCGCGATCTGCTCGAGACGCGCGCACGCATCGACGGGATCCGCCGACAGCGCGCCGAGACCGTGCTGGCGCAGGCGCGCTCCGCGCTCGACTCCGGCAATGCGGACCTCGCCGAACAGCTCGGGAAAAAGGCGCAGACGATCAGTCCGGATCTTGCAGGCATCGACGAGTTCAGCACGCACCTGCGCAACGCGCGCCTGTATGCGAGCCTGAAACCGGGGCAGGTGATCCGCGATCGGTTTCTGGATATCGCGGGCGAGGCGCCGGCCGTGGTCGTGATTCCGACCGGCGAATTCGTGATGGGCTCGCCCGCGGACGAGCCCGGACACGCCGACAGCGAAGAGCCGCAGCGCAGGGTACGGATCGACGTCGGTTTCGCGCTCGGGCAGACCGAGGTGACGGTGGGTGAATTCGGCGAATTCGTGCGTGCGGACAAATACGTCACGGACGCCGAGAAAGCCGGCGGCAGCGCGACCTACGACGAAAACTCGGGCCGCATCGCCGACCGGCGCGGGGTGAGCTGGCGCGATGACTACCACGGCGAGCGTGCCGCCGCGTCGCTGCCCGTCGTGCATGTTTCGTGGAACGACGCGAAGGCGTACATCGGATGGCTTTCGCAACATACCGGCAAGCTCTACCGGCTGCCGAGCGAAGCGGAGTTCGAGTACGCGCTGCGCTCGGGCTCGGCCGCGCGCTATCCATGGGGCGACAGCAATCCCGACAAGCCGGTCGGCAACTTCACCGGCGAGGGCGATCGCTCGCCGTCGAAACGCAGCTGGTCGCGCGCGTTTCCGCATTACAGCGACGGCTACTGGGGCCCGGCGCCGGTGCGCAGCTTTCCGGCGGACGCGTTCGGTCTGTTCGACATGGAAGGCAACGTATCGGAGTGGGTCACCGATTGCTGGCACGACAACTACGTGCGCGCACCGCGCGACAGCAACGCATGGGTGAATCCCGGTTGCGAGCGCCGCGTCATTCGCGGCGGTTCGTGGGGCAGCGACCCGGATCAGGTGCGTTCGGCGTTCCGTATCGCAGCGCCCGCCGACACGCGCAGCGCACGCGTCGGGTTCCGCGTGGCGCGTGATCTTTGATACGGCTGAGCTCGGCTTGCCGCCCGTTGAGGCTGCAGCACGATTTCCGCAGTCCTATACTCGCCGCCTTCGGTGCATCGGCATCGCATCCACGAGCGGAGCACAGATCATGGAACCGAATCTGACCATGCAGACGGCAGTCGTCCTGTTCGCGATTTCGGCGGTCGGGGGCATCGTGATGGCAACGATTCGTTTCAGCGGAAAACCGCATCCTCCGACCTGGCTCGCCATGCTGCACGGATTCCTTTCGGCGGCCGCGCTGACGCTGCTGATCTACGCGGCGTGCACGGTCGGTCTGCCGAGCCTCGCGACGACCGCGACGGTGCTGTTCGTCGTGGCGGCGATCGGCGGCGTCACGATGAACCTCAACTATCACTGGAAGATGCTGCCGCTGCCGAAGTGGCTCGTGCTCGTGCACGCGGCGATCGCGGTGATCGGCTTCCTGTGCCTTCTCGTGGCGGCGTGGCCGACGTTCGGACAGCATGCCGCGTGAGCGCGCGCAATTGCTGATCTGCGCCGGCACGCCATGGCCGCGATGAGGCGTCGCGGCCTTTAGACGCGCTACGCCGCGGCTGCCAACCGCCGCGCCCGGCGGTATGCTCGGGGCGCGCAAAGAGGAGAGCGCTCCATGGGTCCCTACGGTGACGCATCTGCCGGCGGCATGCCGCGGCGCGGGCTCAAGATCTGGCCGATCCTGCTGTTCGTGATCTATCTCGGCTACTACTGGATCAGCCATCAGGACACGACGTCGTACACCGGCCGCAAGCAGCTGATCGACACGTCGCCGGAGCAGGAAGCCGCGCTCGGCCTGCAGTCGTACCAGGAAATCCTGTCGCAATCGCAGGTCGTCACCAGCGGCCCGTTGCCGGACCAGGTGCGCGGCATCGCCAAGCGCCTGATCGATGCGGCTCCGAAGGTCGAGAAGTACTACGCGGACACGAAGAACATTCCCGCGTCGACAGACTGGGGTTCCTATCAGTGGGACGTCAATGTGCTGCAGTCCGACCAGGTCAACGCGTTCTGCCTCCCTGGCGGGAAGATCGCGGTCTACACCGGCATCGTGCCGGTCGCGCAGAACGCCGACGGTCTCGCGATCGTGATGGGCCACGAGATTGCGCATGCGCTGCTGCGCCACGGCGGCGAGCGCATGGCGCAGCAGAAGCTCGTGCAGCTCGGCACGATGGCGGCCGGCATGTCGGTCAGCGACATGGATCCGCAGCAACAGCAGATGGTGATGGCCGCGCTCGGCGCGGGCGCGCAATACGGCATGCTGCTGCCGTTCTCGCGCAGCCACGAATCCGAGGCCGACCACGTCGGCCTCCTGCTTGCTGCGGCCGCCTGTTTCGATCCGCACGAAGCGCCCAAGCTCTGGGACCGCATGGGTGCGCTGGCGAAGCAGAAGCCGCCGGAGTTCATGTCGACGCATCCGGCCGATGCGACGCGCATCGATCAACTCAACGCGTGGATGCCCGAAGCGGATGCCGTGCGACAGCATTTCTGCAGCGGCGGGGCGGCGGGTCAGCCGTAGCGTTTCAGGATCGCGCGCACGCCGCCGAGATAGCCTCGACCGAACAGGTTGAGGTGATTGAGCAGGTGATAGAGGTTGAAGATCGGCGCGCGCTGGCGCCAGTCGCTGCCGATGCCGGCTTGCGCCTGGTACGTTGCGAAGAATTCGGCAGGTGGCTCGCCGAACAGCGTGAGCATCGCGAGATCGGCTTCGGCCCAGCCGTGATGTACCGCGCCCGCGTCGATCAGCGCGAGCTCGCCGTTCGCGCACGCGTGCAGGTTCGCGGTCCACAGATCGCCGTGCACGAGCACCGGTCGCGCGGCCGGGACGAGATCGGCGAACCTTTCGCAGATGCGATCGACATGGCGCGAATCGTCTTCGTCGAGAAGACCGCTCGCCCGTGCGCGCGACGCTTGTGGACCGAGCCGCCGCTCGACGAAGAAACGATGTCCGTCCGGCGTGCGCGTATTGTCCTGGGGACTGTCGCCGCACCAGCCGTCGGCATCGAAGCCGAAGGAGTCCGACTTCGTGCGGTGAAGCGACGCGAGCCCGGCGCCGGCGCGCTCCCAGTCCTCGCGGCGAGGCCCGCCGGATCCGAGATCTTCGAGCACGATCCCGTGCGCGGCGACCGCGTGAACCTCGGGCACGCGCATCGCACCCGCGGCGCGCAGCGACGCGAGCCCGCGCGCTTCGGCTTCGAAGAAGCCCGAAGGCGCGTCATGCCGCACCTTCGCCAGCGCCATCCGTCCGTCCGTCAGGCGCAGGCGGTGGAGTCCGTCGGGCAGGCGAGCGAGCGGGTCGTTCATCGTCGGCTTTGCGGATCGCAGCGGTTGTCTCGGCCGCCGCCGCCCCTTATCATGCGCGCCCGCTCTGGAGAGGTGGCAGAGTGGTCGAATGCGCCGGATTCGAAATCCGGTTTACGGT
>DAISJF010000083.1:0-7651 GCA_036821625.1 Rhodanobacteraceae bacterium | reverse complement strand
CGCGGAGAGCCGGAGCGAATTGCAGGCACGACGCCGCGCGACGCGGCGCGTCTGCAACTCATCTCTCGGCGGATCGCGCTTCAGCGCGTCCCCGCGGGAGTTGGCACCTGGCGGTCACGGATCCGCTGGTTGCCCCGGCGTCTTTGGGCCAGTCCCTCAGCCGGTCTTGATGAGCAGTGCCGCTACTCTAGACCGCCGTGCGGTTATTCGTCAATAGACGTTTAGACGTCTATACGTCCACTGTGACGTCGCATGCATGGCCATGGTGCCGTCCTTCGCCAGCCGGCGAGGCCTGTTCCAGGCGCCCAACCGCCGTCGCCGGCTCGAATGCCTCCTCTAGACCTGATCCGGGCTGCCCGATGCGCTGGGGGCGGCCGGCTGCAGATCCGGCGCCGTAATCGCGGCGAGCATTTTCCGAATGGGGATCCGATGGGCTACGCCCAGCGATCGCCTACGAGTCCGGGAGGATGCCAATGAAGACGCCGTCGCCGTGCGGGCCAGCGCGCCGCACCCCGCTTGCCGCTTGCCTGACCCTCGCCTTTTGTTTCCCGGCGCCGCTCGTCTGCGCCGCCGCCGGAGATCACCCGTCCGGCCGTCTCATCGCCGGTACAGGGTCATCGCACCCGGGCGCTCGCCCCGGCGCCGCGCGCGCACACCTCGCACGAGCGCGACCCGCCGTCGCCCGACCGCCCATGACCGTGCCGGTGACCAGTTGCGCGGACGACGGATCGCCCGGAACGCTGCGCGCGGTCGTCGCCGGCGCTTCCAGCGGCGACACGGTCGACATGAGCCAGCTGACCTGCGGGACGATCACGCTCACAACCGGGCAGATCAACGTCTATGTCGATGACCTGACGTTGCGGGGGCCGGGACAGAACGCGCTCACGATCGACGCCAATCATGCGAGCCGCGTGATCGCGACCTATGGCCTTGGCTTGACCCTTTACGACCTCACGGTCGCGAACGGGTACCAGACCGGACCGGGATACGGCGGATGCATCTATTCGTACCTGTATCGGCCGGATAACCCGACGACGCTGGCGCGGGTCACGGTCGACCGGTGCACCGCGATCGCGGCCGCCGGCGCGCCCTTTGCTGTCGGTGGAGGCGTCCTGGCGTTCGGCTCGCTCACGCTGGATGCTTCGACGCTTTCGAACAATACCGTGACCGCTCCCGACGGCACGCAGATCGTGGGGGGCGGCGCCTACGTGTCTTACGGAGTCCACATCACGAACAGCACGGTGTCCGGCAACGCGGCGACAAGATCGACCCCGGGCTCGGACCGGTTCGCTCTCGGCGGCGGCATCGAAACCGCGCTGACCGATTCCGGATCCGTAATCACAGGCACGACGATGAGCAACAACATGGCCGACGACTTTGGCGCCGCGCTGTTCCTGTACATCGTGTCCAGCGGCGGTTCGACCCGGGTCATGCACGTCGCGAACAGCACCTTGTCGGGGAACGCGTCGGGCTCGGGCACGGGCATCGAAATCGACTCCGGACCTGACGCTCCGTTCTACCTCTCGCTGGCGAGCAGCACGATCGTGTTCAACACGTTCACGCGGGACCCGGGATGCGGCGGCGTGGCTCAGGCGGGCTATACCGCCAGCATCGTCGACCTCGAAAGCACGATCATCGCCAACAACACCGGACCCGGCGATGTCGAATACGACGCCTGCGCCGCCGACGGGACGAGCTCGATGATCGGCGCGAACAACCTGATCATGGTGTCCGAGCTGCCCGTACCGCCGGGCACGATCACAGACGACCCGATGCTCGGCCCGCTGCAGGACAACGGCGGCCCGACGCTGACGCATGCGCTGCTGCCCGGAAGTCCGGCCATCGACACTGGCAACAACGTTGCGGGCCTAGAGTTCGATCAGCGCGGCGCGGGCTTCGCACGCTCGGTCGGAGCGGCGCCCGACATCGGCGCCTACGAAGTGCAGTCCGACGTGATCTTCGCGAACGGTTTCGATCCCTGACGGGCGCGGGCGGCACGCAGGCGCGCGACGGCGTTGCGCCGGCGCGCCGATCTTTGCGTACAATGCGCGCCCTTTGCAGCGGCGCGCCCGCCGCCCACGCCCCGACCGATGACCCATACCGCGAGCGAAACCCGCCGCCGCCGAACCTTCGCGATCATTTCCCATCCCGACGCGGGCAAGACGACGCTGACCGAGAAGCTCCTCTTGTTCGGCGGCGCGATCCAGATGGCCGGCTCGGTGAAATCGCGCAAGGCCGCGCGGCATGCGACCAGCGACTGGATGGCGCTCGAGAAGGAGCGCGGCATCTCGGTGACGAGCTCGGTGATGCAGTTCCCGTACGCGGATCGCATCGTCAACCTGCTCGATACGCCGGGACATGCGGATTTCTCCGAGGACACGTATCGCGTGCTGACCGCGGTCGATTCGGCGCTGATGGTCATCGACTGCGCAAAGGGCGTCGAGGAACGCACGATCAAGCTGATGGACGTCTGCCGGTTGCGCGACACGCCGATCATGACGTTCATCAACAAGCTCGACCGCGAAGGCCGCTCGCCGATCGACCTGCTCGACGAAGTCGAATCGGTGCTGAAGATCCAGTGCGCGCCGGTGAGCTGGCCGATCGGCATGGGCTCGCGCCTGCGCGGCGTCTATCACCTGTTGCTCGACGAAGTGCATCTCTACGAACCGGGGCGCAATTTCACGCGCCAGGATTCGACGATCTTCAAGGGCCTCGACGATCCTGCGCTCGCGGGGCGCATCGGCGAATCGGCGCTGGAGGAGCTTCGCAGCGAGCTCGAGCTCGTCCAGGGCGCCTCGCATCCGTTCGATCTCGACGCCTACCGCGAGGGCCGGCAGACGCCGGTGTTCTTCGGCTCGGCCGTCAACAATTTCGGCGTGCAGCCGCTGCTCGACTTCTTCGTCGAGCACGCGCCCTCGCCGCTGCCGCGCGCGACGACGACGCGCACGGTCGAGCCGACCGAGGAGCCTTTCAGCGGCTTCGTGTTCAAGATCCAGGCGAACATGGATCCGCAGCATCGCGATCGCGTCGCGTTCCTGCGCGTCTGCTCGGGCCACTACGCGGCAGGGATGAAGGCGTTGCACGTGCGCGCCGGCAAGGAGGTCAAGCTCGCCAACGCGCTGACCTTCATGGCGTCGGACCGCGAGATCGCAACGGCGGCGTATCCGGGCGACGTGATCGGCCTGCACAATCACGGCACGATCTCGATCGGGGACACGTTCACCGAAGGCGAAGCACTCAGTTTCACCGGCATCCCGAACTTCGCGCCGGAGCTGTTCCGCCGCGCGCGCCTGCGCGATCCGCTGAAGATGAAGCAGCTGCAGAAAGGCCTTGCGCAGTTGTCCGAGGAAGGCGCGACACAATTCTTCCGTCCGTTGATGTCGAACGACCTGATTCTCGGCGCGGTCGGCATGCTGCAGTTCGACGTCGTCGCCTACCGGCTCAAGGACGAATACGGCGTCGACTCGGCGTTCGAGAACGTCGGCGTCGTCACCGCACGCTGGGTGCGCTGCGCGGATGCGAAGAAGCTCGAAGAGTTCCGTGAGAAGAACGCGATGAACCTCGCCGTCGACGCGGCCGGCGAGCTGGTCTATCTCGCACCGACGCGCGTGAATCTGCAGCTGACGCTCGAACGCTGGCCGACGATCACATTCGCCGAGACGCGCGAGCACGCCGCGGCGATAGAGAACGCCTGAAACGAAAACGCCCGGCTCGTGGCCGGGCGTTCGTGCATTCGGGCAGGTGTCGCTCAGCCGCCGCCACTGAAGTCCGCGCGGAACACGACGTCACTGTTCCGACTGGCCTTCGCGTGCGCATCCGAGTCGCTGAAGATCCGGTCGTGCACGCCGAAGTCGCCCGGGCTGAAGATCACGTCCGCGCGCGCAACCGAGCGTCCGCTCGCGGCGGATGGATCGGATGACGTCTGCGCGTGACGCAGGCTCCAGACTCCGACAACCGCAACGAGGCACGCCGCGAGCGCTGCCGCCCAGCGCCTTGCGCCGACGAACCGGTGACCTGCCGCGATGCGCCGGTCGGCGCGCTGGTGACGGCGATGCGTGGTCTCGCGGCGAGCGCGCGCGACGCCTTCGGCGAGCGCCTCGGATTCGCGCTTGAGATCGCGCAGCATGTGGAACACGTCCGCATGCGCCGGCGAAGACGCCAGCTCTTGCGCAACGCGGTCGAGGCGATCGGCCGGCAGTGTGCCTTCGGCGGCCGCAGCGAGGTCGTCCGCATCCAGCGCCGGCACGGGCGTGCCCGCGGTCAGGCGGCGATACAGGCTGGAAAGACTCGTTCTATTCATCGAATTCACCGTATCCCATCTCACGCAACCGGACCTTCAATTCCTCGAGGCCCCGCGAGACCAGTTTTCGTGCCGCTTCGGCCGACGCAATGCCGGCCATATCGGCGATCTCCTGCAGCGCGAAACCCTGCAGGTGTAACGTGATCGGCAGGCGCCGCCGCTCCGGTATTTCGGCGAGGCAGCGCGCAAGTCCTTGAATATGTTCTACATCTCCTGCGCGGCGTTCGGGTCCGATCGGTGTCTCACCGAGGCTGGCCGGTTCCTCGTCCTCGTCCGGCAGCGGCTCCGTCGCCCGTACCTCGGCTCGGCGCAGCGCGTCAATGACCGTACTTGCCACGACTCTCTGGATATAAGACGCATGGAAAGCGCCCGAGCGGTCACGCTCCAGGGCCCGCCACAGCCGGATGCGGACCTCCTGTTCGACGTCTGACGGGTCGATTCCGTGCTTGTCCAGCCCATAGGTCAGCAGCAGCGCCTGCACCTTCGCGCCGTAGGTGCGTAAGAGCGCCTCGAGACGAGCATGGAGGAGATCGGCGGGGATAGCCGTGAGCACCGCGGTCGGGGTCGCTATGCTCCCCTGAGCCACATCCACCGCGCAACCGGATCGCGAAATGGCGAGTCGTCGAAAAAAAAGGCCGCGCGGGGAAGCCGCGCGGCCTTGTTGCGACGTATGGACCCGCCTAGAACTTGACCGTCACGCGGCCGAAGTAGAAGCGGCCGATCAGGTCGAAGTCGCTCGGATCGGTGTTCGCGTTCAAGGTGTTGTTCGCGAACAGGAACGGCGGCTGCTTGTCGGCCACGTTGTTCACGCCAATGTCGAAGCGTGTATTGATCGCATCCAGGTTGTAACCGAACTGGATGTCGTTGTAGACCGTCGCGCCGTACTTGATCACGAAGCCGTGCAGCGTGCAGTAGTCGCCGTAGTAGCAGGTCCCTGCCGGGAACACGTCCTGAGAGGGCGCCTGCGAGCCCATCTGGAAGCGGCCGATGTAGCGCATGCGCCACGACGCGTCGAACGCACCGAGCTGCCAGTTGACCGCACTCTGCGCGCGCCAGCGCGGGAACAGGCACACGCCGGCGCCGGCGCCCGGACAGCCCGCGGCCTGCGCCGAGCCGAACGTCATGAAGTGACCGGCGTAGTGATAGACCGTGTTCGCATCGGTGCCCGGCGCCGTCGAGATGTCGTACTTCTCCAGATACGTTGCATTGAGATTGACGCTGAAGCGGCCGAACGAGAACTCGGGCAAGCGATAGTTCAACGCAAAGTCGACGCCCTTGACGTCGACGCGGCCGAGGTTACCCGTCGGCTCGTTGATGAACTGGAACTGGCCCTGGTTGATGCCCGATGCGTAGCGATGGATCAGCGGACAATAGACGAGCTGGCCGGCCGAGCAGAGATCGACCACGCTTTGCGCACCGACCGCCGTGATCGTGTTGTTGAGGTACAGGCGCCAGTAGTCCGCGCTGACCGAGAGTCCGTCGAGCCAGTGCGGGTCGTACACGATGCCCCAGTCGAACGACTTGCCGAATTCCGGACCGAGCGGGAACCCGGCAAACTCCGATCCGGATGCGATGCCGGTGCTCTGCAGTCCGGACGCAACGTCGCTGTTGACGAAGCTGCCGTCGGTCGGCACGTTCACGCACGCCGGGTTGACCGGATTGCCGGTGTAGTGATCGCACGGATCGTGCGAAAGCTTCGGCGCATCGCTCGCCGCCGCGGCGAACAGATTTGCCACGGTCGGCGCGCGGAACACTTCGGAAACCGTGCCGCGCAGCAGGAGGTCCTCGATCGGACGCCACTCGAGCGCGATCTTGCCGTTGTTCGTATTGCCGAAGTTGTTGTACTTGGAGTAGCGGTCGCCCAGCGTCAGGTTCAACGCGTGGATGAACGGGATGTCCTTGAGGATCGGCACGAACAGCTCGGCGTAGACTTCCTTGACGTTGAAGCCGCCCTGCAGCGCCGAGGCGCACTGGCTGCCGAGCACGCACTGACCGGTGTCGGGATTGATGCGCAGCGACGTATCGACGTTCGAGTGCGTGTATTCCTTGCGGTACGACGCACCGACGGCCAGCTGCATCGTGCCGGCCGGCAGCTCGAACAGACCACCGTTCAAATCCGCGCGCCACACCTTTTCCTGGCTGAAGAAACCGCTGCTGGCCGGCGCGCCTGCGGCCTGCAGCACCGCGATCGTGGTCGGATCGTTGAGATCGAAGATGTTGATCGGCGTGCAGCCCTTGATCACGTTGCCCGGCGTGCCGCACAGCACCGTATTGACCGGACCGTTCGCCGGATCGGTGTTGTAGAACGACGGACCCGTCGCCTGGTTGGTCAGGTTGAGGTTCGGCAGACCGTAGGTCGTGGTCTGGATGTTGAGGTGGCCGTAATCCATGCCGACCTCCCAGTTCCACTGCTGGTCGTTCCAGACGCCGAACGAACCCTTGAAACCGGTCGACACCTGATCCGTATTGGTGCCGAACGCAGCGCGGCGGTTGCCGAGCGTGACGAGACGAGCGCCGAAGTTGCCTTCGCCCGAGCGATACGTGATGCCGAACGGGTTGTAGTAGCTGTCCGCCGAAATGACCACGCCGCCCTGGGTCGTGAACGGGTCCGGTGCGAGCTGGAATGCCGACGAGGTCTTGTTGTGCATGACCGACGCGTACACCTCGACGTTGTCGGTCAGCTTGTAGTTGCCGTTGAGGAACATGCCGGTGCGTTCCTGCGGCGTCAGGATCAGGTTGACCGTCGCGAAGTTGTACTTGTCGCTCGGCGTCGTCGGCGTGCCGTTGTTGACGTAGCAGTGGTAGTCGGTCGCGACGTTCTGGCCGGTCGTGCCCGGATTGCGCGCCAGGAACGCGCACGGATAGATGTCGCGGAACGCGTCGGGCGTCTGGATGTGGCCGAACGGCGACGAGGTCGAACCGCCGACGCTGGCGATGGGCGGATTGAGCTGGCTGTTGCCGTACAGCGACACCGAGTTCTTCGAGAAATCGCGATGCGCGGCCAGGATCTGCTCGCTCTTGCTGTAACTGATGCCGGCCATGATCGAGCCCTTGTCCGAGCTCTGGCCGAACGTGAACTGGTAACCCTTCTGCTCGCCGTCGTCCTTGTCCGAGATGCCGTAGGTTCCGACGAACTCCGCGCCCTGGTAGTCGCTGCGCAGGATGAAGTTCACAACGCCCGCGACCGCATCCGAGCCGTACACCGACGAGGCGCCGTCGGTCAGCACTTCGATGCGCTCGATCATGTTGGCCGGGATCGAGTTCGGATCGCCGGTCATGTAACGGTGGCCGTTGATCAGCACCAGCGTGCGCGGCGAGCCGAGACCGCGAAGGCCGATCGACGAGAAGCCG
>DAISJF010000082.1:0-7656 GCA_036821625.1 Rhodanobacteraceae bacterium | reverse complement strand
TTCGGCATCGTGTTGTTGAACCAGAGATTGCCGTCGAGCCATGCGCGGCCCCAGCCGGTGTTGAAGTTCGGCCAGCTGGTCAGCGGGTTGGTGCCGTTGAGCAGCACCGCTTTCATGACGTCGCCGCTCGGGTTGTACGCATCCGCCGCGGTCGTTTGGCCGCGCGGATAGAAGCCGTCGGCGAAGAACTGGCGCGCCAGCACGGCATTGCCGGTGATGGTCGGCGCGGCCATCGAGGTGCCGCTCAGCGACTGCGTCTGCGGCGCCTGCGGCGTGCCGTTGACGTTGGCGCTGCCGAGCGCGGAAATCGTCGAGGTGCCGGGCGCCATGATGTCCGGTTTGCGGCGTCCGTCGGCGGTCGGTCCGCGGCTCGAGAAACCGGCGACCGTGGTCGAGCCCGCGTGGCCGAGCGCACCGACCGTCAACGCATTCTTGGCGTTGCCGGGCGAACCGATCGTCATGCCGCCGGGACCGTCGTTGCCGGCCGACATCATGACCAGCATGTCCTCGAGCCTGTGCGTCGCGCGATCGAGATTCTGATCGTCGCCGTCATACACGCCGCCCGTCGATGCGCCCCAGCTGTTGTTGTGAAGGTGCGCGCCGCCGTTGAACGACTGCTCGATCGTGCCGTCGAAGTCGAGCACGATCACCGAATTCGACGTATCGTCGCTGATGTCCTGGAACAGCAGCTGCGCATTCGGCGCCATGCCGTCGGCGAGCTCGTGGTTCGGGGCGGTCGGCGTCGAAGCGAGGTAGGTCGTCGCGCCGAACGTGCCGGCCGCATCGCCGACCAGCGTGCCGGTCGTGTGCGTGCCGTGGAAGACCACACCGTCGTAGGGCACCGCGCCCGGCTGCACCCAATAGCCGAGAATCTTGTTGTCGGCGAAGAGGTTGCCGATCGCCGGCGGCACCGGCGGCGGATCGTCCGCGAAGGTGATTTCGGTGTGATCGCCGCTGCCCGTGTTGAGCGTGGTGAACCAGGCCGCGTTCGGCGTCGTGCCCGAATCGGCGATGCCGGCGATCTGGCCCGTGCCGATGATGCCGTGATCCCAGATTGGCGTCGGTCCGCAGACCGGGCCGCTGCCGGGACACGCGGCCGTCGAGTTGCCCTGGATCGCGCCGATCGCGCCCGCGTTGTGCAGGTGAGGCTGGATCCACGGCTGCACGAATTCGACGCCGTCGATCGATGTGGCCGCGCGCAACAGCTTGTCGAGCGATGCCGCATCGACCGATGCGCGCACGTACTGCGCATAGCCCGCGCCGGGGCTCTGCGCGGTGATGTGCACGCCGGGCAGCAGCTTCTGCAGCGCCGCGACGATCGTTTGCGACGACACGCCGCGGAACGCGCCGATATATGTCTCGTAGCTGCCATCCGGCTGGCGCGCCGCGGATGTCGCGCGCACGCCGGACCACAGGCGCGGATCGAGTTTCATGCCGGGCTCGACCGTGCCGGCCCAGCGCACGGCAGGATCGCGACGGAGCTGTTCGAGGCCGAGTCCGCTCAGGCGCACGTAGTAAGCGTTGTTCGGCACATAGCCGAGAAACTCGACGCCGCGCTGCTCGAGCGCCTTGCGGTCGGCGAGCTGACCGGGCCGGAACTGCACGATGGCATACGAGGACCTCGTCGCCGGCGCCGCGCCGGCGGCGGAGAAATCGAGCTGCTGCGAAACCGGATCGAAGATCCCGGCGCGCAGCAGGAGCAGACCCGAATTCGGGCGCGCGGCCTCGATGGCATCCGGTGTCGGCGAGGAAGGGACGACACGCGTTGCGGAAAAGGCGGTCGGTGCGGCAAGAGCGAGAGCCAAGGCCGCGGCGAGTGCGGTTCGTGAAGGCATGGCGGGCATGAGTATTCCCCAGTGGAAACGAGTTTTTTCCCCAAGTCGAGTATGCGTCCGTGCCGAACGGCGGGACAACTGAACGAGTGGCACAGATTTGTGCCCGGATTGTCACCAATCTCCCGTCTGAATATCTCCATCTCGAGACCGAGGTGCGGAAACTGTCCGCGGCGTACACGAAAACCGTCGTACGGAACGGTCCGGACCTGGCGGGCTCAGCGGTTTCGTCAGGGAGCCGTGGCCTTGCTGAGATCGATGAACAGGCGCCAGCGTCCGTCCTGCCAGCGCCAGATGCGGTAGTACGTTCCGCACGCGTTGCAGCTCGCATCGCCGCCGATCGTATAGGCAAGATCGCCGCTCGATGCGACGTCGAGCGCGCGACGCGGGCCGCTGCCCTGGCGCGCGAGATCCCGCGCGACGAGCTGCGTCGCGTCAGCGCCGGCCGCCGGCGGCTGACCCGCGCGCAGCACGCGTATTTGCACATCCGCGGTGCGACGCCATGCCGACCTCGCTTCGTCCGGAGACTTGCTGATTGCGTTGCGCAGCTCGTCGTCGCTGCGTTCGAGCGACCTGCGGCGCTGTTCCAGCTCGCCGGCGTCGATGCGGGCCGCCGCCGGTTTGTCGCCGGCACCGAGCACGACCTTCACTTCGCCGACCGGCTGCGCGAGCGCCGGATGGCTGATGCCGCCGTCGACCTGAACGCGCCAGATCCCGTCGTCGCCGCGTTTCCACACGGTGAGGAAATGTCCGTGCGCCATCTGTTCGGTGCCCGGCGCATGCGCACTCCACGCGCCGCTCGTGAATCCCATGTCGCCGGACGCTGCGACGCCGACGATCTCCGGACCCCATTCGAGCGGCGCGCCGTCGTCCGCATCGCGCGCCAGCGCATCGAGCGCGTCGACCGGATAAGGCCGGAACAGCCACGAGCCGGCGTCGAAGTGCGCGAGGAACGCGCGCCGCACGCCGAAGCGGTGCGCGTCGGCGGCGAATGCGTTCTCGGCCGCGACAATCGGCGCGGCGAGCGAGTCGGGAGCGGACGCGGTCGCGAGAACGGCGGCGAGCACGAACGTAATCGGCATGTCGTGCGGACTTCGGCGAAGGCGGCGATGCATTGCAGCAGACCCGCGCGTCGCGCGGTCGCGCCCCGTCGCGCGCGCGCCACCGCGTGGCGCAAACGTCGCAGGTTTCAGGCGACGAGGATCAGGCCGTCGCGCCGAGCCAGTGGCTCGCCGGCTGCGGCTGACCGAACAGGAAGCCCTGACCGAACTGGCAGCCGAGACGGCGCAACAGATCGCGCTGTTCGACGCTCTCGATGCCTTCGGCGATCACCTGCATGCCGAGCGACCCCGCGAGCGCGAGGATCGCGCGCACGACCGCGCTGCTGCCGCTGCTGCTCGCGCTGCCGGTCAGCTCTGCCACGAACGAACGATCGATCTTGAGCGCCTGCAGCGGGAACTGGTGCAGATACGAAAGCGACGAATAGCCGGTGCCGAAATCGTCGAGCGCGATCGTGATGCCGGCGCTGCGCAGTCTTTGCAGCGTGCGCTTGACCAGCGCGGGATTGTCGAGCAGCACATGCTCGGTGACTTCGACGCGGATCGCGTGCGGCGCGACTTTCTGTCCGTCGAGCAGGTCGAGCAAGCGTCCGGCGAGATCAGCCGAATGAAAGTGCCGACCGGATAGATTGATGCCGACGAAGCCGCCGCTGGCGGTCAGCGCCGGCGCGACCGCGCACACGCGCTCGAACACGAGCCAGTCGATCTGCTCGCTGATGCCGCTTTCCTCGGCGACAGTCAGGAACGCATCCGGCATCAGCAGGCCGCGCTCAGGATGCCGCCAGCGCAACAGCGCCTCGTAGCCGACGACCTGGCTGTCGTCGAGGCGCTGGATCGGCTGGAAGTGCGGCTCGAATTCCTGGCGCGCGACCGCGCGGCGCAGATCGCCCTCGAGCTCGAGCAGGAACAGCGCGTCGCGGTGCAACGTCTCGTCGAAGAGCGCGTAGCGGTGCCGGCCTTCGGCCTTCGCGCGGTACATCGCGACGTCGGCGTCGCGCAGGAGATCCTCGGCCTTGCGATAGCGCGGCGCAGCGACGGCGATGCCGATGCTGGCCGACGTGAATACTTCCTTGTTGGCGAGCCGGATCGGCGCGTTGAGCACGTCGATGAGGCGCTGTGCGGACGCGTTCGCGTCTTCGTCGTTTTCGATGTCCGCGAGCAGCACCGCGAACTCGTCGCCGCCGAGTCGCGCGACGACGTCGCGCGGCTCGAGGCAATCGGCGATACGGCGGCCGACCTCCTCGAGCAGCTCGTCGCCGAGCAGATGGCCGACCGAGTCGTTGATGATCTTGAAGCGGTCGAGGTCGAGGAACAGCACCGCGAAGAGGCGCCGCGGATCGCGCGTGTAGCGCGCCAGCGCGGCCGCGAGCCGATCGAGCAGCAGCGCGCGGTTCGGCAGGCCGGTCAGCGCATCGTGCAGCGTCTCGTGCTTGAGCTGGCGCTCGATGCGTTCGCGCCGCTCGATCTCGCCGCGCAGCTCGCGGTTCGCGGCGGCGAGCTCCGCGGTGCGTTCGGCGACGCGTTGCTCGAGCTCCGCATACGCGTGCTTGAGCGATTCGGCGTGGCGCTTGCGCTCGAGCGCGTTGGCGATGTGATAGGAGACGAACGTCAGGAGCTCCTGATCGCGCAGCGTGTAGCGGTGGTCGTCGGCATAGCTCTGCACGGCGAGCACGCCGACCGGCCGATCCGCGCAGATCAGCGGAACGCCGAGCCAGCACGTCGACAGCGTGCCGTAGGAAACGACGTCGCCGGTCGCCTGCAGCCGCGTGATGCCTTCTCGGTCGGCGAGCAGCGCGGTGCCCGTGCGCAGCACGTATTCGGTGAGGCCTTTGCCGAGCTCGCGCGGCTTGCGCAGCGGATCGAACTCGTCGACCGAGTAGGGAAACAGGAGCTCGTGATGATTGTCGGCGAGCAGCGCGATATAGAAATTTCGCGCGTAGAGCAGGCTGCCGACGACGCGATGCACCGCTTCGTAGAACTCGTCGAGGCTTTCCGTCGTGTTGGCGAGCTCGGCGATGCGGAACAGCGCGGCCTGCAGATGCTCGCCGCGCTGCCGCTCGATGACCTGCTGCTGCAGCACCATGTTCGCTTCGCGCAGTGCGTCGGTGCGTTCCGCGACGTGACGCTCGAGATCGGTGAGCGTCTGCTTGTGCTCGAGCGCGGTCAGGATGTGCTGTGCCACGTAGGCGAGCAGCGCGCGATCCTCCTCACCGAAGCGCGCCGACTCGGTGTAGCTCTGCACGACAATGCCGCCGACGACTTCGCCGCCGCGCACGAGCGGCACGCCGAGCCAGTCGATGCATTCCGGGCCGAACGCGGCGACGACCTCGCCGATGTGTTTCTCGAGCTCGGCAGGCGTGCCCATCAGCGCGCGGCCGCGACGCAGCAGATGCCAGGTCAGGCTGCCGCGCATTTCGGCGAGCGGCGTCGAATCGTTCGAGGGCACGTCGGTGTCGGCGACGTCGACGAAGTAAGCGAAGCGAATGCTTTCGGTCGAGCGATCGTAGAGAACGATGTAGAAGTTCTCCGCGTACATCAGGCTGCCGACGATCTCGTGCATCGCGCGCAGCACGTCGGGCATGTCGCGGTCGCTGTTGGCCTGGTCCGCGATCGCATAGAGCGCGCGCTGCAGACGCTCCGCCTGCTCCAGGCGCGTCACCGAACGCTGCAGCATCTCGACTTCGAGCACGGCTTCCAGACGCTGCGTGATCTGGCGCGCCGCCGCCTCCATACGCGCGAGCCGGCCGTTGCGCGAGGGCACCTTCGCGGCGAAGTCGCAGCACAGAATCGCGCGCGGCGCCGCGTCGGGGCGCGCCCGCAGCGGCATTGCGACCTGCATCACGCCCTCGGGCGTTTCGGCGACCGAAACCTCGGAGCCGCGCGTCAGCGCCTGGCGGACGGCCGCCGGCATCTCGACCTCCGCGGCACCGTCCTCGGCGGACGCGGGCCAGTAGAGGCGGCAGCGCTGTGCGGAGAGCAGGGCCGGCAGCTCGCGCGCGACGACGTTTTCGAGCTGGGAAACCGTTGTGGCGCGCAGCAGCGCACAATAAAGCGCTTCCGCCGGGGTGCCGACGGCAGAGACGGTGTCGTCGCCGCCCGAAGGCAGCAAGACTGCGGATTCTCCCTGGACTGCTCGCACTCGGCGGCCCCTCGGTTGATAGGTGCGGGCAATCGTTTAGTCTAATCGCGGGGACTGCCCTCAGCGAGCCGCACGGACCCCCGTCCGCCGCGCGTTTTGTCATCTCCCGCAGCGATCAACTTTGGCACACTCGAGGTGCGCTAGGCGTGATCCCCGTCGCTGTTAGTTTTCCGTAAATCGGAGTACTATTTGGCAGTCCAAACAGCGGGCTCCGGAACTACCCCGAGGCCCGGCTGTTCTCATTTTCGATTGTCCGGATCCGCTGCAGACCCGATGTTTTCCCGCACCGCCATCGCCCTGTTCGGCCTCGTGCTTTCGCTGACCGCGACGGCCCAGGAGCCCGCGCTCGTGACCGGGTCGGGCAGCGTGCAGACGGCGCTGGTCGAGCAGCTGCTGGCGCTGGATGATTCTCCGACTGCGTGGAGCGCCTCGGACGGCAACTCGATCGTTCCGATCTGGTCCGGCGCGGATGGGCATCTCGTGGCGCTCGTCGCGGTTCCCGGCCAGTGGACGTCTCCGCTGCTTGCCGGCACGACGGCCCAGCCGGGTCCGGCCAGCTGGTATCTGATGGGCGGCGGCGCGCTGGTCGAACCGTCGGGCCTGCGCTGGCAAGCGAACAATGGTTTTCATCTGGACGCGTTGTTCGGCGCGAGCCAGACCGTTCTACCGACCGTATGCGGCATCGGCTGCGAGACGAATCGGCAAAGCGCACTGACGACATCGCTGGGACTCGGCTGGATCTCGCCTGAGGGCGGTCTCGACCTCTCGTACGGCTTGTCGTGGCTGCAGACGCGCGATGCGAGCCAGAATGGCATGCAAGGCTTGCCCAATCTCGCCGCTGGCGTTCCCGTGCTCACGTTGCCTGAAGCGCTCAACTACGGATTGCAGTCGCAGACGTCGTTGTTCGCACGCGGTCGCTGGCGCTTCGATCAAGATACCGCGCTCGATATCGGCGCGAGCTACGGTCGCGGCAGCACGCTCGCGACAGGCACGCTCGGCAACACGCTGCCGGGCATCGATATCGATCAGCTGTCGCTGAGCCTCGGCGTCGATGCGGGCTCGCTGCGCGGCGCCATCGTCGGACACGTCTTGCACAGCGACGATCCGTTGCTGATCGGCAGGAAGTGGACGGCGCTGGATCTTGGCGTGTCGTGGCGCACGCCGTGGCGCGGTGAAATCAGCGTCGGTGCACAGAATCTCTGGAGCGCGCCGCTGGATGCCCCGCGCGATACCGATCCGAGCCAGGCGCGCACGCCGTACATTCAGTATCGGCAGGATCTGTGAGTTTTTGCGATCCGTCCGGGATCGCATTCGGATGCGGCGTGGAAACGAACGGGTGGTTTCACCCGGCCGTGCTCCGGAACGCGCCATCCATGGCCGCGATTTCCATCGGCGGCACCGTTCCCTGACGCAGCTTCAGCCCGTCCGGCGAATTATTTTTCCGTTCTCCTGAGGCGATTCAGCCACACGCGCCAGCGCGGTCCGCGGGTGCGAGCGCGCTTTTGCATCGCCTGCGCAAGCTTTTGATATTTCTTGCGAATTTTGCGTTCCGCGCGACTTTGTTAAGCGGCGGCTCAGGGATTCCCATGCCGTAAGAAAGTTGTTAGTATCCGCCGCTGCCGAGGGT
>DAISJF010000081.1:0-7733 GCA_036821625.1 Rhodanobacteraceae bacterium | reverse complement strand
GATGCGCTTTCAGGCTCCCGATTTCTCGGCTGCCTTCATCTTCGCCGAATGCCGGGGCGTCCGCGAATGCGGCCGCGACGCCTGTGCGATCTGCTGGTAATCGACCGGCTGGATCGAGGCGACCTTGCAGCGCTGACTGCCGACTTCGAGGTAGTCGGTGCCGGCCTTCACGGTGCCCTGTCCCGACGTGAACGCGATGTTTTCGGCATTCTTCAAGCCGACGTCGCACGGCGTCTGAACATGGACCAGCCAGGGCTTGTCGTTCGCGGTCCAGACCGCAACGGATTGATCGTCGAGCGCCTGCCAGTCGACCACCGACGGCAGCGGCATCTCGGTGACGCTCTGACCGGCTGCCTTCTCGTAGCGCGCGATGTCGCGCCGACCTTCGGGCTGATCGGCCGCGAATGCATTGAGCGAGATTGCCGCGATGAGACTTGCGGCAAGCGTGGCCTGCAACATGACTTTCATGGGGAACTCCCAGGCGCCGGAGCCAGCGCCTCCGGCCTGCGTCTCCCCACAAGCAACGGCGTGGCATGAGACGCCGGCACTGCCGCAAAGTTGCGCGCCTTAGGCGGATCGGTTTCGCGGCGGTTCATCCCGAACCGCCGCAGGAGCTCGGCTTCGATCTGCTTCAGCTCGCGAAGCGGTCGAGCGCGCGCTCGGCTTCTCCGCGCTCGTAGTCCGACAAGTGTCGGGCCACGTCGCGATAACGGGCGATCAGCTCGGCATCGTTGGGCATGACGCGCGCGAGCGCGACCAGCACCTCGCGGCAATCGTAGTCCGACCGGATGCCGGCGGCGGCGTCGAGCACGGCGCGCGAACCGGTCTTGGCAAATCCCGGCGCGCGGATCAGCGCGACCAGCGCTTCGCGGCGCTCGTAGTCGGAACCGATCTTCGAGGCCGCGGTGCCGTAGGCCGTCGCCAGGGCTTCGGCATTGTGCGTGCGCTTGATCGCGGATGTCAGCAGCTCGCGGCGCTCGTAGTCCGAGTCGATCGTGCGCGCCGCGTCGACGACGGCGGTCAGAGTGCCCTCGTCCGCGGTGCCCGTGTCGAGCATCGCCGAAAGCGTGCGCCGGTGCTCGTAATCGGAATGGATGCCGGTGGCGGCCTTGAGCCATGCGGCGCGCACGTCCTGTGCCGGCGCAAGTCCGGGCAGCAGGCCGACCAGGAGCTCGGCGCGTTCGTAATCGGAGTCGATCTTGTCGGCCTGCGCGAGCACCATCTTCTGCTGCGCGGGGTCGAGCGGCTGCACTGCGCCGAGCGCGGCGAGCGCGTTGCGCTTCTCGTAGTCCGAATCGATGCCGTCGACGAGACCCAGCGCTCGCGTCATCTGCGCGGGCGTGATCTTGCCGCCGGCGGCGAAAAAGCGCAGGTAGACGCCGCGCGCGTATCCGGATTCGATCTTGCCGATCTCGTCGAGCACGAGATCCGGGCCGCCCTTCGCGCGCAGGCGTGCGACGCGCCCTTCGGCGTCGATCGTCGATTCGCGGATCACCGCCGGAATCAGCTCGGCCATCCACTTGCGTGCTTCGGCATCGAGCGGCTGCTCTTTGTCGTTGACGAAGTAGCGTCTTTCGAGCTTGCCGCCGTGGCTCGTGATTTCTACGCGCTGGGTCCGGCCTGCGTGCGTTTCGGAAAAGCTCGCGGTACCGCCCTCGCTGAGCGTCGCGACGTCGTCCTCGGTGTCGTTGAACGCGACCTTGCCTTCGATCCTGACGCGATAGCCGTGCTTGTCGTCGCTGACCTGGACCACGGTTACGTCGTGTCCGCCAGTCGACACATCGGCCGATATATGCACGTGACGGCCGGAAGATTTTGACGGCGTGCTCGGCACGGCAGGCGCTGCCGGTGCGGCCGGAGCAGCAGGGGGAGCCGGCGGCGAGGGCGGCGCAGATTGTGCGACCGCCGAATGCAGGCTCACGCCCGGCAACGCAAACGCCGCGATCGTGAGCGCGGTGGCGGCGAGGAGACCGGCCCGCGCGCCGGCCGCTTCGATGTTCATCGGGATTCCTCCGACCAGATAGTCGATGCGTCGCAGCAGCGGCGACTCGCGACCGGCCATCGCCGGCGCGAGCTCCATGTCCATGCCGCCCACACGGCGCTCGGCACATTCGGCCAGGCACTCGGCCAGCGAGCGACCGTCGCCGAGATGGATCGCGGTCCAGGCGTCGCACGAGACTTCTGCGATTTCGTCGAGCCGCCGGCGCGCGAGTCCCGCGAGCGGGACGAACCAGAACACCGCGCACCAGACCGCCGTCGCGAGCTTCCACGCAGGATCGCGCCGCGCGATGTGCGCGATCTCATGCGCGAGCATCGCGCGCAGCTGATCGCGATCGAGCAGATCGACGGCCCAGTTCGGCAGCAGGATGCGCCGGCCGCGCACAGCGATCGGACTTGCCAGATCATCGAGCGCTGCCAGACGCGGCCCATCGATTTCGGCCTGGATCGCAAGCGCGGCGACATCGGTGGCGAGCGCGGCTTTCGTCACCGGCTCGGATCGCGACACCGATCGTTCGAGACGGATCCACGCACCGGCCAGGCGCGCGAGACCGAGCAAAGCGCCCGCGAGCCAGCCCGCGACCAGCAGCACAGGCCAAGACGGAAGCCTGGCGGGCGACGGCGTATTCGTGCGCGTGACGGTCGACGCGGCGCGCGCCGGATTCTCGGAGCGCGCATCCACAGACGCGGCAAGGCCCGATTTCGCCGCTGCTCGCGTCGCGTTCTCGTCCGAAGTCGTTGCAACCGGACTCGCCGGCTCGCGCGCGGGCGCGACCACGACCTTCGACCGGGACGCCATGCCGTTTTCAACCGGCGTTCGCAACGTGATCCGCACCGGCGCGGGCGCATCGAGCATCACCTGCGCACTCGCCGTGACCACCCCGCCGAAGAAAGCCGCGCGCCAGAGCATCTCGCGCCATGCCGGACGCGCGCCCAACGCACGGCGATCGACGAGCCATGCGAGTCCGAGAAGAACCGTCGCATGCAGCGCGACGGTCAGCAGCCACGCCGCCAGCATTTCATTCGACATTCTGCCCTCCCCGCGCAAGCCGCCGCCGTACCTTGGCGAGATCGCCCGGCGCGATCTCGGATTCCTGGACCAGATGCGCGACCAGCGCGCGCGCATCGCCGTCGAACAGCGCGCCGATGAGGTCGGCGACCATCGAGCGGCGCACCTGCGCCTCGCCGACCAGCGCGCGATAGAAAAGCTGCCGTCCCTCGCGACGCTGCGCGACGACACCGCGCTTCTCCAGCCGCGTGAGCACCGTCGCAACGGTCGTGTGTTTCAGGCCGCGCTCGCCGGCCAGCTCGGCCGCAACATCCGCGGTGCTGGTTTCGCCGCGCTGCCAGAGCACGCGCATCAGCGCGATCTGCAGATCGCTCAGGCTGACATCCCGGGATTTCGTCATCGGACAGGTTCTACAGTCGTCGTACTACATGTGTAGTAGAAAAACGGGACGACTGCAACAGGTCGAAAGTCATGGCGGGCCGTACACGCGCACAAGCTGCGGTTTCGCGGGGCGCGAAACGTTGGAATTCCGCGGTCGCGCGTCGCGCAGCGCCTCGCCGTCCGCGCTTGACGCGCCGGAACCCGGCCGCTTTAATACGCGGCCCCGCTGCGGCCCCCACCCTGCCGCACGATCCCGAAGCGCATCCTGGCCAGGTAGCTCAGTTGGTAGAGCAGGGGACTGAAAATCCCCGTGTCGGCGGTTCGATCCCGTCCCTGGCCACCATTAGATTCAAGTATTTAGCCCGAATCCAATCTGCCGCATTTTCTGCCGAGTCACCCGTAAGTCGCCACCGTGCGGCAAGAGGTCAGCTTGGTGATGGCGTGCGCGCCTTTTTTGGCAGCGGAGCAATGCGGTGTGGCGGCGGAAGCGGAACGGACATTGGCGCATGCGAGCTGGACACGAACGATGTGATCTTCGCGAACGGGTTCGATCCTGGACCGTCGTCAGCTCGAAGGCGCTTGGATTTGTAAAGGAGACGAAACTGCCGATCTTCTAGCCGTTCTGGCATGCTCCGCGCCGGGTGGCCGCGCATTTGATGCGCGGGGGTGGTCGAATGCCGTTGATGGCCGAGCTTCGGCGTCGCAACGTCTTCCGCATGGCCGGTCTGTATCTGGTCGCGGCCTGGCTGCTGGTGCAGGTCGCCAGCACGGTGCTGCCGGCTTTCGAAGCGCCGGCCTGGGCCGTGCGCACGCTGATCATCGTCCTCGCGATCGGTTTCGTGCCGGCGCTGGTCTTCGCCTGGGTGTTCGAGCTGACGCCGGAAGGGATCAAGCGCGACGCGGATGTCCCTCTGCACGCTTCGATCGGCGCGCAGACCGGACGCCGCATGGATCGCATGATGCTGGGCGTGGCGGTGCTGGCGATCGCCTATTTCGCGTTCGACAAGTTCGTGCTCGCGCCGCATCGCGAGGCGACGCTCGTCGAACAGGCGACCGAGCACGTCACGGCCGCGGCGAGCGCGGAGAAGTCGAAGGTCAATCCGAAGTCGATCGCGGTGCTGCCGTTCGTCAACATGTCGGGCGACAAGGACAACCAGTATTTCTCCGACGGCATCAGCGAGGAAATCCTGAACGTGCTGGCGCGCATCTCGGATCTGCAGGTCGCCGCGCGCACCTCGTCGTTCTCGTTCCGCGACACGAAGAAGGAAGCGCCGGAAATCTCCCAGGAGCTGCACGTGCGCATGCTGCTCGAAGGCAGCGTGCGCAAGCAGGGCGATCGCGTGCGCATCACGGCGCAACTGATCGACGCCGACAAGGGCTATCACCTCTGGTCGCAGACCTACGATCGCGAGCTGAAGGACATCTTCTCGATCCAGGACGAGATCGCCAACGCGATCGCCGAGGAGCTGAAGCTCAAGATGGGCAGCCCGGCGCCGCCGGAGACGCCGGCGCTGGGCACCAGCAGCGTCGAGGCCCACGATCTCTATCTGCGCGGCCTCGCGCTCTGGCAGACGCGCAGCGAGGACGATCTTTTCAGCGCGCTCGATCGGTTCGAGCAGGCTGCGAAAGCCGATCCTGCGTTCGCGCCGGCGTACGCAGGGCTCTCTCTCGTTTACGCGATCCTGCCGGACTGGTCCGCGCGGGTTACGCCCGACGAAAGTCACGCACAAGCCAGGGACAATGCCGAGCGCGCGCTCGGACTCGATCCGGCGTTGCCCGAGCCGTACGTCGTCATCGGCTACCTCGCCGATTTGGAACGACGCCGCGAAACGGCCCGCGCACTGTACCGGCGTGCGATCGCGCTGCGACCCTCGTTCGCAACGGCATATCAATGGCTCGGCAATTCGCTGTGGGGCGGAGGGGATCCCGTCGGGGGTATCGCCGAGCTCGAGCATGCATCGATGCTCGACCCGCAGTCTCCGATCATTGCGAACAATCATGCAATGGCGCTGATCGCGGCGGATCGCTTCGATGAGGCCAAGGCGACATGCGCACCGATCCTCCAGTCGGCGCCGAACACCGGCATCTGCCTCGAAGCAATGGGCGCGGCGGCGCTGCGAAAAGGCGATTTGAACGAAGCGCGTACGTCGTTCGATCGCATTGCCGGAGCCGATCCTCGCGCACAGGCCGAAGTGAAGGATCTTTTTGATGCGCTCGAGGGACACGGCGACCGCCACGCGATGGCGATACGGCTGGCGCGGTTCCGGCCGCCGAGCGCCAACCAGGCCGGCAGCGGCAACATATTCCAACCCTACCTCGTGCCAATGTTGTTGGTGATGCTCGGCGAGCCGCAATTGGCGCTTTCCAATCTCCAATCACTCGGCATCATCGACTCGGTGGGTCAGACAGAGTGGGGCATCCTCCTGCTTCCGCAAAGTCCGCTGCATTGCGATCCCGATTTCGTGGCACTTGTGAAACGCGTGAAGACCAGCGATCCGCATTACGAAAAATCCTGCGGCAGGCATTCCTGACGAAGAGCGCGCCGGTTCGAACGACGGACATGACACAAGCCGTCCACTATCCGCGCGATTGCGCGCCGCGCATCAGCCTCAAGGATCGAACCCGTTCGCGAAGATCACATCGTTCGTATTGAGCTCGTACGCGCCGATGTCCGTTCCGCCTCCGATCGTCCGCGGGTAGCCGCTGCCGCGCTGGTCGAACGAGACGTTGGCCATGTCGTTGCCCGTGTTGATGGCAGGGCTGCCGCTGAGCAGCATCTGCGTGCGGGTTGAGCCGCCGTTGAAGGCGAGCGGGCCGAGCATCGCGCTTTGGAGCGTGATCGTGTCCGCCGGCGGCGGCACCGACGAAAAACCGAACAGGTTGTTGTGGCCGGTGATCACCGCGCCTGCATTGCCGGCGACGTCGTCGGGAGCAGTTCCGCCGGCGTAGGTGTTGTTGCTGACAATCGTGCTCTCGACTTCCACGGTGCCATACACGTAGAGACCGGCGCCGTATTTGTTCATTGCGGTGTCGTGGTTGAACGCGATCGTGGTGTTGGCGACGCGAACGTGGGCATAGTCGCCTACAAACGCGCCGGCGGCTCCGATCGCCAGGTTGTACGAGATCGTGCTGTTCAGCAGCGTTGCCGGCATCGTTGCATTCAACGCATTCATGCTCAGACCGCCGCCGTAAGCGGCCGAGTTGTGATCGAACGTGGAATTCGTGATCGACGTGTTTCCGAGGGAATACAGGCCGCCGCCGCTGCCATACGACGTGTTTTCGGAGATCGTGCTGTACTTGACGTTCATTTCGAAAGCATAGGCGCCGCCCCCGTAGTTTCCTCCGGAGTTGCCGGCCAGAAAGCTGTCGCTCATGTCGAAGAATCCGGGCGTGAAGACGCCGGCACCGCCCGCGCCGCTGCTGACGACCTGGCTGTCGATCAAGCTGCTGTTCGACAGCGAGACGCCGGTGGCGGCATAGATCGCGCCGCCGCGGGCTCGGTGCGTAGTGCTCGTGTTCGTGGCCTTGCAGTACTCGATCACCGAGTCGCTGACGAACACCTCGCCGCCCGAGAAGATGCAGCCTCCGCGCGCATCATCGACCTGCGCATCGGTGAAGTACTTCGCGCCGTGCTCGATGGTCAGGTCGTTGATATACAGCGTGCCGAGCCCGTCGTGCAGCAGCGGCGCGTACTGGTCGTTGCCGCTGATCGCGAGGTACTTGGAGCCGGGGCCCTGCAATGTGATCGATGTCTGGGTGAAGAGAATCGATCCCGTGGTCAGCGTGATCGTGCTGCACGACAACTGCGTCAGGTCGATCGTGTCGTCGGAATTGGCATCGGCGAACGCCTGGCGCAGGCTGCCGGGACCGCTGTCGTTGCAGTTCTGCACCACGATCGAGTTCGCCGGAACTTCCGGAATCGCGTGCGGAGCCGGGTGCCAGCGCTGTGCGATCTCGGCGGGATCGGGCTGCTTCCACCAGCTCGGAAGCGGCGGCGGATCGCCGTTGCGCACGCGATCGAGCATCGTCGCTGCCCGTGGTGATGCCGGGTGCGAAGCCGCGTTCGCGGCGGCAGTACCCGAAGCGAGCGCCAGCGCCGCGGCGAGGCAGGCGGCCAGGCGCTTGCGCGCCAGCAGGCCAATGCCGGTGGTTTCCATGGTCGATCCCTCCCATCCGAGGCCGCGACGGTTGTCGCCTATCGGTGTACACGCAGACGGCGCGGAAAAGCGGGCGGCGCTGATCTATGAGTTGTCCCGCGTCTCGGCGGCGGCCGGCGCGGCCCGATCGGGAGCGCGCGCGCGCGCAACTCTCGTTGGGACGGTGCGCCTCGGGAAGAAACCTGGGT
>DAISJF010000080.1:0-7781 GCA_036821625.1 Rhodanobacteraceae bacterium | reverse complement strand
GGCGCGGCCGCTACGTCGAGTTCAATCTCGTCTACGACCGCGGCACGCTGTTCGGCCTGCAATCGGGCGGACGGACCGAATCGATCCTGATGAGCCTGCCGCCGCGCGTGCGGTTCGAATACGGTTATGTGCCGGAACCCGGCAGCGCAGAAGCGCGGCTTGCCGAATACCTGAAGCCGCGCGAATGGCTCGCGGAAGGACGACCCGCCTAGTCGAATCCGTCGGCGATGATGCGATCCGCATCGGACCCGAATGCGTCGCGAAGGACTAGCCCGATTTTCCGCGCTGCCCTTCCAGCGCGGCCATGGTCTGCTCCGCCGCGGCGCGGTTGACCTGCGCGGGCAGCAGCGATTCGCGCAGCGCGGGCAGCGCGCGCACGAGCAGGTCGCGCGCCTCGGCACGCGCACCCTGGCGCGCACGCACCGCGGCGAGCTCACTTTCGGCAATCGAGAGATCGACCGGCAGCGCGCCGCCCGCCTCGAAGCCGGCGACGGCGGTGCGCAATTCGCGTTCGGCCGTGGCGAGATCGCCCTGGTCGAGCGCGAACGCGGCGCGGACGCGGCGGATATGCAGGAAGATCGGATGATCCTCCGGCACGAGCGCATGCCAGCGCCGCTCGGCATCCTCGAGCAGCGGCAGGCCGGTCGCCGGCTGATGCATCAGCCGTGCGAGCACGACGAGCTGCCAGGTCACGCTGGCATATTCGCCCGAATCCTCGCCGTCCAGACGCGCAGCGCGCGCGCGCAACGCGGTGAGTTGCGCCAGCGCACGCGCATGCTCGCCGGAGAACGCGAGCGTGCGCGCCTCGTTGCGCTCGATCTGCCGCCGCGCCACGTGGTCCGCATCGATGTGGCCGGCATCGAGCACGTCGCGGGCGAGGCCGAGCTCGGCGAGCGCGCCGGCATAGTCGCCCGCGTTTTCGAGTACGGCGGCAAGGTTGCTGTGCGAGATGGCGCGATCGGATGCGCTGTCGATGCCCGCTCCGAGCATGTGGCGATCCGATTCGCGCAGCAGCGCGGCGGCTTCGCGATAGCGGCCGAGATCGTTCAGCGCGAGCGCGAGATCGTTCGTCATCTCCATCATCTGCGCGCCGCCGGAGGCGACCACGCGATCCTGCAGCGCCATGGCCTCGCGCACGAGTTTTTCGGAGGCTGCCGGATCGCCGTTCGCGCGCGTCGCGATCGCCTTCGCTTCCAGCAGCATCACGTGCTCGGGCGATTCGGGAGGACGCGCGGCGTCGACGCGCGCAAGCGCCTCGTCGGCGATGCCGAGCGCCGCTTCGCCGTCGCCGGCATGGGCGAGCATCGACGCCAGCGACTCGGCGATGCCGGCGTAGAGATCGAGCGGCGGCGCCGGCAGCGATTTGACCGCCGCGAGTGCTTCGCGTGCGTGCGCCGTCGCCTTGTCGTCGTCGCCGCCGAGATGCTCGGCGAGCGCCAGCGCCTGCAGGCTGCGCACGTGCTCGACCGCATCGTCCGGCGCGAAGCTGGCGCGCCATGCGGCGGCCTTGTTCGCCGCCGCCAGCGCGCCGTCGCCGTCGCCCATGCTGCCCTGGAGATTCGCATAGGTGTCGTAGTCGCCGGCGAGGCGCAACGCTTCCGTGCGGTCATGCGGCTCGACGCCGGCGGTGCCCTGGCGCATCAGCGCGAGCGCGGTCGCCGTCTCGCCGAGATCGCTGTAGAGGTGCGCGAGCAGGCGTTGCATCGTCTGCTTGAGCGCGGGATCGGCACGCTTGTCGAGCTCTGCGCTCGCCGCGTCGAGCAGGCCGCGCACGCTGACTTCGCGGCTGAGCGCGCGCTGCGGCGATGCGGCGGCGAATGCGTTGCCGAGGAACTCGAGCGAGGCGCGCGCGCTGGCGGCGTCGCGTTCGGATGCGACCAGCGCCTGCTGGGCGGAAGCTTCCGCATGGACGGCGCGCGTGCGTTCGCGTTCGAGCCGCCAGACGAACCCGAGCAGCACCAGCACGGCCGCGAGCGCGACGCCGAACGCGACGCGATGGCGGCCGACGAACTTGCGCAACCGGTAGGCGCGTGTCCAGCGCGCCGCGCGCACGGGTCGGCCTTCGCGATAGCGCACGAGATCGTCGCGAAACTCTGCGGCGCCGGTGTAACGGCGCTGCGGGTCCGTCTCGGTCGCCTTGGCGATGATGCCGGCGAGATCGGCGTCGAGCGGCAGCGGCGGCACCACCGGCAGCCGCTCGTCGCGCGTCTCGTCGCGGCGGCCGGTCAGCATCTCGCGCAGCAGCACGCCGAGGCTGTAGATGTCGCTCGCGGTCGTGATGGCGCGGCCCTCGATCTGCTCCGGGCTCGCGTAGCCGAGGCTGAAGATGCGCGTCGAGGTCTCACGCGACTCCTCGCCGCTTTCGACCAGACGCGCGATGCCGAAGTCGAGCAGCTTGGCCGTGCCGTTGTGGGTCACGATCGCGTTGCCGGGCTTGATGTCGCGATGCACGATCAGGTGCCGGTGCGCATGCGCCACCGCGTCGAGCATCGCTTCGAAAAGCACGAGGCGTTCGTTGCGCGAGAGCGCGTGACCGGCGATCCAGACCATCAGCGGCTTGCCGTCGACATATTCGAGCGCAAGCCATGGCTGGCCTTCGGCGGTTTCGCCGCCGTCGATGAGGCGCGCGATGTTCGGATGATCGAGGTCGGCGAGAATCTGCCGTTCCTGGCGCAGGCGGCGCTTGGCTTCCTCGGTCGGAAAGCCGCGCAGCAGCTTGATTGCGGCCTGCTGCGTGAACTGGCCGTCGGCCCGCTCGGCGAGGAACACGGTGCCCATGCCGCCTGCGCCGATCTCGCGCAGGAGGCGCCATGCGCCGAGGCGGTCTTCGCGTTGTCCGGCGAGACGGCGCGCGCCGCCGGCGACGGCATCGGCCAGCGGGTCGCCGGCGGCCGCATCGGCATCGAGCAGGCGTTTGAGGTGCGCGCGCTGCGCCGCGTCGATCGGCAGCGCATCGAGCTCGGCGGCGCGCAGATCGGGCGGCAACAGGCGCAGCCGATCGAAGTGCGGCGCGAGCAGGTCGAGCGTGAGGCCGGACCGGCCGGTCATGACGCGATCGCTTCGCGAAGCTGCGCGCGCGCGAGGCGCAGGTCGCGATCGACGGTCGCTTCGGATACCTCGAGCGCGGCGGCGACTTCGAGGCGGCTGAGACCGCCGAAATAGACGAGCTCGACCGTCTGCGCGCGCCGCGCGTCCTTGCGCTCCAGATCGCGCAGCGCATCGTCGAGGCGCACCAGGTTGGCGTCCTCGCGTTCGTCCGCAACATCGCGCGCGGCCTCGAGATCGACGCGCTCGGCGCCGCTGCCGCGTTTGGCGGCAAGGCGCTGACGCGCCGCGTCGACGAGGATCTGTCGTGTCGCCTGTGCCGCGACGCGGAAGAAATGGCGCCGGTCCTCCCAGCTCGCATCGGCGCCGAGCAGCCGAATCAGCGCTTCGTGCGCGAGATCGGTCGGGCTCAGCGTCGCGCCGGGCATCTGATGCAGCGAGTTCACCGCGATCGCACGCACGTTCGCATAGACGCGTTCGACGAGCGCCTCGCGCGCATTGGCATCGCCGGCGTGCCAGGCGGCGATCAGCCGCGTAATGTCGTGCTCGATTTCGCTGCCGGTCACAGCTTCCCCGCGCCGCGTACGTGGCATTGCGCACACGGACCCGATTGCGACCGCAATGATACGTGGTTAGCCGTTCCAGCGAACGGCGATGCGTCTCTTTGGCGGAGTCGCGGGCTTCGTCAGATACGGGCGACCGCGTTCCGGCCGGGCGCCGGTGCCCGCTACCGGCGCCGATTCGGCATCAGTTCCATTCGTACAGCGAGAAATACACCGGCGAGACGGGGCCCTGCCGCGGATCGCGCGTCAGCCGGCCATTGCCGGTCGTGTCCATGAAGGTCTCGACCGGGCCGTTCTGCGGCTGGATGCGGATCATCCAGACGTGGCCGTTCTGCCGGTACTCGTCGACCGTGTCGGAGCCCTGACGGCGCGTGCTGTGCTCGCTCGCGGCCATGCGCTGCTGCATCGCCTGCGCATCGCGATCGGCGCGATCACGGACGATTCGGGTGTCTGGCTTGGGCAATGGCGCGAGCGGATCGGCATCGCTGGTTGGCGCAGCGGCGGCATCGGCCGCGGCCGCACCCTGCGCCGCCGGCGTCGCAACGCCCGGATCGTTGATGCCGGGCGGCGGCGGTGCATCGGCCTTGGGCGGACCTTTCGGATCGGCCATTCCGGCGATCGCAAGCGTCGTGCCGAAAGCCATCGAGAGAAGAACGAAGCGGCTCAAGGTGCCCATGACGTCTCTCCTTGGTGCATCGAAAGCCTATCAGGGTAACGATGAATCATTCCATGCGTCTGTCACAGGACGGCTCGGCGGACGTGCGCGTTGCAAAGGCGCCCGCTGCTTGCCAAGCTCAGGCGGCTCCCGCGTCCACCAGACCTTCCATGCCGCGTCCCCGTCTCGTCCTTATCGACGGTTCATCGTATCTCTATCGCGCGTTTCACGCGTTGCCGCCTTTGACCAACTCGGTGGGCGAGCCGACCGGCGCGCTGTTCGGCGTGGTCAACATGCTGCGCGCGACGTTGAACGCGAAGCCGGACTACGCCGCCTTCGTGCAGGACGCGCCGGGCCCGACGTTTCGCGACGCGCTCTATGCCGAGTACAAGGCCAACCGCGAGGCGATGCCGGATCCGCTGGCCGCGCAGATCGAGCCGATGCTGGCGATCGTGTCCGCGCTCGGACTGCCGATCCTGCGCGTGGAAGGGGTCGAGGCCGATGACGTGATCGGCACGCTGGCCGTCGAGGCGGCAAAGGCCGGCATCGAAGTCACCGTATCGACCGGCGACAAGGATTTCGCGCAGCTCGTCAAGCCCGGCATCACGCTCGTCAACACGATGAGCAACACGACGCTGGACGAGGCCGGCGTCGTCGAGAAATTCGGCGTGCCGCCGGAGCGCATCGTCGACCTGCTCGCGCTGATGGGCGACAGCATCGACAATATTCCGGGCGTCGAAAAATGCGGGCCGAAGACCGCGGCGAAATGGCTCGGCGAATACGGCACGCTGGACAACGTGATCGCGAACGCGGACAAGGTCGGCGGCAAGATCGGCGAGAACCTGCGCAAGGCGTTGCCGCAGCTGCCGCTGTCGCGGCAGCTCGCGACGATCAAGACCGACGTTGCGCTCGATGTCGCGCCGATCGATCTCACGCTGCGTCCTCGCGATGTCGAAACGCTGCGCACGCTATACAAACGCTACGAATTCAATGCGGCGCTGAAGGAGCTCGATGCGGCCGGGACGCCCGCCGGTGGCGCGCGCGATCTGCCGCAGGCCGACATTCCCACGCATCGAGAGTTCGGCGTGCGCAACATCGACATCGCCGAGGCGCCGAAGATCGAGGTCGATCCTGTTTTGCAGGGACCGGGCAAGTACGATCTCGTCACGACGGCGGAGCAATTCGAGAAGTGGATCGAGAAGCTGCGCGTCGCGGAACTGATCGCACTGGACGTCGAGACCGATTCGCTCGATCCGATGCAGGCCGAGATTGTCGGCATATCGATCGCAGTCGCGCCGAAAGAGGCCGCGTACATTCCGCTCGGGCACGATTGCCCCGGCACGCCTTCGCAGCTCGATCGCGAGGACGTGCTGAATCGCCTCAAGCCGCTGCTGGAAGACGCCGACAAGGCGAAGCTCGGCCAGAACGCGAAGTACGACGCGAACGTGCTGTCGACGTACGGGATCGCGGTGCGCGGCATCGCGCACGACACGATGCTCGAATCGTACGTCCTCAACTCGACCGCGTCGCGGCACGACATGGATTCGCTCGCGAAGCGGCATCTCGCCTACGAGACGATTCCGTACGAGCAGGTGACGGGTCGCGGCGCAAAGCAGATTCCGTTCTCGCAAGTCGATATCGAGACCGCCTGCAAGTACGCAGCCGAGGATGCCGACGTCACGCTGCGCCTGCATCGCACGCTGTTTCCGAAGCTCGTTGCTGAACCGAAGCTCAAGTCAGTCTACGAGAACATCGAGATGCCGCTCGTGCCGGTGCTGGCGCGCATGGAGCAGACCGGCGTCCTGATCGACACCGGCGCGCTGAAACGGCAGAGCAACGAGCTCGCCAAACGCATGCACGAGCTGACCGAGCAGGCGTACGCGATCGCGGGCCGTAATTTCAGCCTCGATTCGCCCAAGCAGCTGCAGGCGATCCTGTTCGACGAGCTGAAGCTGCCCGCGGTCATGAAGACGCCGAGCGGCCAGCCCTCGACGAACGAGGAAGCGCTCGAAGCGATCGCGAACGACCATGCGCTGCCGCGCGTGATCCTCGAGTATCGCGGTCTCGCCAAGCTGCGCTCGACGTACACGGAGAAGCTCGCCGACAACGTCAACCCGCGCACCGGGCGCGTGCACACGAACTACAACCAGGCCACCGCGGCGACCGGGCGGCTGTCGTCGGTCGATCCGAACCTGCAGAACATTCCGATCCGCACCGAGGAAGGGCGGCGCATCCGGCAGGCATTTGTCGCGCCGCCGGGCTGGAAAGTCGTCGCGGCGGACTACTCGCAGATCGAGCTGCGCATCATGGCGCATCTGTCCGGCGATGCGGGCCTGCTCGCGGCGTTCCACGGCAACCAGGACATCCATCGCGCGACCGCGGCCGAAGTGTTCGGCCTGCCGCTCGACCAGGTCGATCCGAACCAGCGCCGCGCCGCGAAGGCGATCAACTTCGGGCTCATCTACGGGATGAGCGCGTTCGGGCTGGCGCGTCAGCTCGGCGTCGGGCGCGGCGAAGCGCAGGACTACATGGCGCGTTACTTCTCGCGCTATCCCGGCGTGCGCGAATTCATGGACCGCGTGCGCGAGGAGGCGCACCGCGACGGCTACGTCGAGACCGTGTTCGGACGGCGCCTCCATCTCGACTACATCAACTCGCGCAATCAGGTGCAGCGCTCGGGCGCCGAGCGCGCCGCGATCAATGCGCCGATGCAGGGCACCGCGGCCGACATCATCAAGCGCGCGATGATCGCGGTCGATGCCTGGCTGGTCGATCAGGACGAACCCGCGCACATGCTGATGCAGGTGCACGACGAGCTCGTTTTCGAGATCCGCGAGGACCGCATCGAAGCCGTCAGCGCCGCGATCCGCGAACGCATGGCCGCCGCCGCCGAGCTCTCGGTGCCGCTGGTCGTCGATGTCGGCGTCGGCGCAAACTGGGACGAGGCCCACTAGCGGGCGCTTGCGGCGTGCGAGCGTTTGCAACACGTTCAAGGCGCATGAAAAACGCGTTCAGGTCGACTGAACCGACTCTAAACGCGCCCTTTTGCGTTGCAGCAACGTCTGCGAACTTTTGCCGGATGCCCCGGTCCGATCTTGTGGGCGCGCGCAACGGCGCCCTTGGGTCACTCACCTCCCTGAGTGCAACCCCCGGGAAATCGGCCCCTCCCCAGGCCGGTTTTCCACCCGGCCCCGAGGGCTCCCCCTGGCCCTCGGGGCTTTTCTTTTTCTCGGCTTCTGCACCGAAATCGGGAATCGTCCAATGGCTTCCCCTCTCCCGCTTGCGGGAGAGGGCAGGGTAAGGGCGCTCTTTGGATAACGCTCCAACTTCGTCGTTTCGCCGCTTGCCGAGCCCGAGAGGGAACCGGGAAAGCAGAGCCCGGCATCATTCCATGCCTCAGCAGCAATGAACGCCCCGAAAGTTGGGGCTAGCGACGTCCGCTCGGAAGCTCAGCCTTTCAGCGCCTCGAGCACGACCGCGCGGACGAGCTTTCCGGTTTCGTTGCGCGGCAACGCGTC
>DAISJF010000079.1:0-7805 GCA_036821625.1 Rhodanobacteraceae bacterium | reverse complement strand
ACGACTCGCGCCGTGAGGCGCAGGGCGTCATTGGATCGAGCATGACTATCCAGACCAACGAACACGTCAGCAACGACGACAGCGACACGACGTTTGCACCGGCGCCGAGGCAGCAGGAAATCCCGCTGGCCGTCGTGCGCGGCGAGCCCGTGCTCGAGATTCCGCAGGATCTATACATCCCGCCCGATGCGCTCGAAGTCATTCTCGAGGCATTCGAAGGTCCGCTCGATCTCCTGCTCTATCTGATCCGGCGGCAGAACCTCGACATCCTCGACATACCGATCGCCGAAATCACGCGCCAGTACGTCGACTACATCGAAATGATGCGCGAGCTCAGGCTCGAGCTCGCCGCCGAATATCTCGTGATGGCCGCGATCCTGGCCGAGATCAAGTCGCGCCTCTTGCTGCCGCGCCCGCCACTCGAGGAAGGCCTCGAGGAGGACCCGCGCGCCGAGCTCGTGCGGCGGCTGCAGGAATACGAGCGCTTCAAGCGGGCTGCCGCGGACATCGACGCGATGCCGCGGCTCGATCGCGATCTTGCCGTCGCGAGCGCATTCGTCTCCGACCGCAATGTGATCCGTCTGCCGCCGCCGGTCGAGTTGCGCGAGCTCCTGCTCGCTCTCAAGGACGTGCTCAAGCGCGCCGAACTGTCGGGCCGCCACGCGATCCGGCGTGAAGCGCTGAGCGTGCGTCAGCGCATGGGCGACGTGCTGCGCCGCCTCGCGGACGGAAGTTTCCACCGCTTCGAGAGCCTGTTCGAGGCCGGCGAAGGCCGCATGGGCGTGATCGTCACGTTTCTCGCGCTCCTCGAGCTCGCCAAGGAGCATCTCGTCGAGATCGTGCAGGAAACCGCGCTCGCTCCGATCTACCTCAAATCGCTGGCCACGGCCGGCGAATGACCCAAGACATGCCAGACATCGCCCGGATCAAACGCATCTTCGAAGCCGCGCTGCTCGGCGCCGGCCAGCCGCTGTCGATCGCGCAGCTCGCCGCACTCTTCGACGAAGAGAACGCACCTGCGCACGAGGACATCGCGCGCGCGCTCGAAGAGCTCAAGGACGACGCCGCCGGCCGCGGCGTCGAGCTCGTCGAAGTCGCGTCGGGATTCCGCTACCAGGTGTGCGAAGACGTGCACGCGTGGGTGTCGCGCCTGTGGACCGCGCGCCAGGCCCGCTACTCGCGCGCGCTGCTCGAAACGCTCGCACTGATCGCGTACCGCCAGCCGATCACGCGCGCCGAGATCGAGCAGATCCGCGGCGTCGGCGTCGCGACCAGCATCGTCAAGACGCTGGAAGAGCGCGAATGGGTGCGCGTCGTCGGCTACCGCGACCTGCCCGGAAAACCCGCGCTGCTCGGCACGACACGCGCATTCCTCGACTATTTCAATCTCAAGTCGCTCGACCAGCTGCCGCCGCTGAGCGACATCCGCGAGCTCGAGGATATCGACCCGCAGCTCGCGCTCGCGACCGACGGAAAGATTCCGGCGGCGCTCGCCGATGAATCCGATCTCGCGTTTGCACGCGGTGGCGAAGGCATTTACGAGACGCCCGCCGCCGAAGACTCCTCCCCTGACGACTCCGTCGCCGCCCACGCCGGGACCCGCGTGCGCGACGACACCCCGGAACCCGCCGCATGAACACGCCCGTCCGTTCGATCCTTTCTTTGAAGCGGCCTGCCGCCGACGCGCCCGCTCTCGACGAGCGACTGCACAAGGTGCTCGCCAATGCGGGACTCGGCTCCCGCCGCCTGCTCGAGCAGCGCATCGAGGCCGGCGAAGTGCAGGTCAACGGCGAAGTCGCGACGATCGGCTCCAGCGTGCGCGCCGGCGATCGCGTCGAGATGGATAACAAGCGCTTCGTCGTCGTCGGCGACAACGCCGAGCACGCGAAGATGCTGGCCTACAACAAGCCCGAAGGCGTGGTCGCGACGCGCGACGATCCGGAAGGGCGACCGACGATGTTCGAGCAGCTGCCGCTGCTCAAGGGCGCGCGCTGGGTCGCGGTCGGGCGGCTCGACATCAACACGACCGGCCTGCTCCTCCTGACCACCGACGGCGATCTCGCCAACGCGCTGATGCACCCGCGCTCCGAGATCGAGCGCGAATACATCTGCCGCGTGCACGGCGAAGTGCCGGACGAAGTGATCGAGAATCTCAAGCGGGGCGTCGAGCTCGAAGACGGCCCGGCGCATTTCGACGACATCGCGGTGATCAGCCGCGGCGGCAGCCATTCGTGGTTCCGCGTCGTGATCCGCGAAGGCCGAAACCGCGAAGTCCGCCGCATGTGGGAATCGCAGGGTCTCATGGTCAGCCGGCTCAAGCGCATCCGCTACGGCAACATCGAGCTCCCGCGCGCGCTGCGCCGCGGCCAGTGCGAAGAAGTGGCGCCCGAGCTCGTCGCCGCGCTGCGCGAGAAGGCCGGCATGCCGGAGCGCGCACCGAGGCTGACACTGGCGCCCGTCATCGGCCAGCGCCGCGCACCGCCCACCGAGTTCAAGCCCACGCCGGCGAAACAGCAGGCATGGACCGGCGGCTATCACGACGAAGCGCGCGAGTTCGCCGCGTTCGATCGGATTCGCGATGATGCCTGGCGCGCGCCTTCCGGCAAGCCCGCACGCAAGCGTCGCGGTGGCCGCGCGCAAGGCCCGGGCGGTCCGCCGCGCCGCAATGCGGGTCAGAACCCCGCACAACGCCCGGCCGGAGCACCCGGACGCAAGCAGAACAAGCAGCGCAACGTCGCCTACAAGGAACCCGGCCTCAGCCCCGCCGTGCTGCGCAGCTGGTTCCCCGATTCGACCGGTGGCCTGCCCGGCCGCAAGCGACGCAACCGCGGCGGTGGCGGCGGCGGACAGCCCCGACAAGACGGCAATCGCAGCCCGTATCCGCCACAGCAGGCCGACAACGTCGGCAATACGAACCGGCCACGCGGGCCGCAGCATCCCGGATCGCCGGGCAACTCGCTGCACGACGCGCCGCGCGGTCCACGCAACAACAACAAGTTCCGTCGGCGCGGACCGCGTCCGCCCCGCTGATCGTCGCCAGGCGCGTCGGGCCCGCAAAAGAAAAGCGGCGGGTTTTCGGCCCGCCGCTTCTGCGCATGCAGGATTCGCAACCGGATCAGTCGAGCTTCAGCGCCTTCTTGTCGCCGGCGCGGCGCTTCTGTTCCTTGGCGTTGTACTCGGCTTCGCAGCCGCCCTTCTTGACCATGACGCAGTCGAGATAATCGGTGATCTCGACCAGCGCCGCGCGGATCGCCTTGCCCGCCGGCGTGTTCTCTTCGTGAGCCAGGTTGCCGCCGAAACCGCCGCGATAGACGCCGACGGCGACGCCGCCGCCCTCGCTGCGGCCTTCGATCGTGCGCGAGTAGTCGACTTCACCGGTGGTCGAATTGATGACGCGCACGTCGATCGCGATGTACGCCTCGGACTTCTTGCCGCCGAGCGAAATCCCGTGGAAGCTCAGGCCGCCGCCGGTGCTGGCGGTATTTTCCTGATACGAGGTCACCGTGCCGAACACCAGATAATCGGCGCCGGTCACCTGACCCATCTTGCCGCCGGTGCCCGAACGCACGCGGCCCGACGCGGCGAGGTTCTGCTCTTCGAGCACCTTCTCGAGCTTGGCGCGCTCGACGACACGGAAATCGCCGACGCTCGACAGCTCGTTCGACAGCATGCCCGACAGCTCCCAACCGACGCCGCCCGACCACCAGCCGGCCGCCGATTCATTCTTGAATTCCGCTACGCCGATCGCCGGCTTGCCGGCCTGCGCGAACGCGCTGGCGCTGAGACCCGCAAGCAGCAGTCCCGCGAGAATGCACTTCTTCATCGTTCCTCCCGTTGATTCCACCCGTAACCTTTTCGCCCGACCGGCCGTGCCCGCGCACGTGCCCGTCTCCGCGGCCCCCTGGACGCCCGCTCGACCGCGTCGCGGGCGGAGGCGATTCGGCGGCATTCTAGCAGCGCGCCTGCGGCAAGACGTGGCGGATTTATCGCGTCCGCTTGGAACTGGTTCACGGCGCGGCGATCGAAACCGTCACGCGGCGCCTGCAATACTGAACGGGAATCCGCGGTCCGCGACCGCGCCCACCTCGGCGGGACCGCTCACGAAGCCCAACGGAGGTTTACATGTCGACCCTGGCCAAGAACACCCTATCGACGATCATTCCGAGCCTGCGCTACGACGACGCGCTCGCAGCGATCGAATGGCTCTGCCGCGCGTTCGGCTTCGAGAAGCAGGCCGTCTACGCCGACGACAAGGGCATCGTGCAGCATGCGCAGCTCGTGTTCGGCAACGGCATGATCATGCTCGGCTCGACGGCCAACGCCAGCACCTGGAGCGAGCGCTTTGTACAGCCGCGCGCGATCGAAGGACGCGAGACGCAGTGCCCGTGCGTGATCGTCGCGGATTGCGAAGCGCACTACGCGCGCGCGAAAGCGGCGGGCGCAGAGATCATCGATCCGCTCGAGGCCAAGGAATATGGCGGGTCGGGCTACAGCTGCCGCGACATCGAAGGCCATCTGTGGTGGTTCGGCAGCTACGATCCCTGGAAGACGG
Organism: Rhodanobacteraceae bacterium; assembly: GCA_036821625.1. Taxonomy (GTDB): domain Bacteria; phylum Pseudomonadota; class Gammaproteobacteria; order Xanthomonadales; family Rhodanobacteraceae; genus Dokdonella_A. The sequence goes on along the minus strand of DAISJF010000079.1, from coordinate 3,253 downwards.
CGTAGAGCCGTTGTCGCGCCGACGAGCCGGTCACCAGTGGGCCGCGAGATCCAGCCGAATCCGATCCGTGTATTCATCTAGTCCGTCGCGCCGCTCGTGGAATCCGGCGAGGCGCAGGTCCCACGTGGCGTCGAGACCATAACCGATCCACACGAGCTGGCCACGCACGGCGCTGTGGAACCACCAGTCATCGGAATTGAACGCGGCCATCACCGCATCGCGCTGGATTCGCTGGGCCGCGAGCCCGAATTCCCAGCCGCGCGCCTTTGTCCGATCTCCGACGACGAGGCTGGCGCGCGCGCCGTGGTCCGCATCGTCGGCGCCGAGGTTGTCGACGACGTCGAGCCGTGCCTCGATCGGCCAGTGCGCGACGTCGGCATGCCCGATCAATTGCAGATCGAGCAATCGATAGTCGTTGACGAGGTGTCCGCCGACGATCGTATTGGTGCGTGCGAGCCCCTCGCGAGTCAGCTCGTCGAGATCGCTGAAGTCGAGGTACGAAGCGATCGCGGCCGCCCGAAACGGCGCGCCTTCGTGCCAGCGCCACGCGATCTCGGCGGCGCCGATGCGCGATTCGTCGCCGTACAGATGCTCACCGGCAAAGTAGCCGACGACGAGCTGCAGGCGATCGAACTCGGCAAGCGGAACCGACTGATCCAGCACAATGCCCGCGGGCCTGAGGTCCGCATCCCACAGCATCGGCGAAAGATCGAGCGGCAGCGGCGTCTTGCCCAGCGTCACGCTCGTTTCCTCGCCGGGGCGCCAGCGCACGAACAACCGGTCGAGACCGATGCCGTCGCTGCGCTCGTTGTCGTTGTTGCGCCGGTTGTCGTCGTTCGAATCGCTGCCCTGTGCGAGACGCACGGATCCGCCGACCTCCCACGTCGGCGAAGCATTCCAGAACGCGCCGGCGCGCAGACGCGCGCGAACGCGGCTGAGGTCGTCGCGGTTGTTGGGCAATCCCGACACGTGGTCGTAGCCGGTCCAGAAATCGCCGAACCCGCCCCACGCGCTCGGTGTCTCGGGCTCTTCGGCGTTGAGTACGGCGTCCTGTGCGAACGTCGGCGGCAAGCACGCGGCCGCCGCTGCGCACGCGATCGCCGCGCATCCGAAGCGCATTCGTCTCGCGCGTCGCATCAGGCGCGCAACTCGTTCAGCGCCGCGTTGAGATCGCGCGCGGTCGGGAAACGCTCGTCGCGATCGCGACGCAGGCAGCGAAGGATCACGGCCTCGAGCTCGCGCGGAATGTCGGGCCAGAGCTTCGACGGCAGTATCGGCTCGTCACGCATCTGCGCCTGGTAGATCTCCATCGTGTTCGATCCGCTGAACGGCAGTCCTCCGCAGAACATCTCGCTCATCACGACGCCGCACGCGTAGATGTCGGCGCGCTCGTCGACCTCGTCCCCGGTCAGCTGCTCCGGCGCGCAGTAGTTCGGCGTGCCGATGAACGTGCCGGGCTGCGTGTGACCCGGCGCCGAGCGCCGCGCCGGACGCGCGATGCCGAAATCCATCAGCTTCGCGTTTCCGTTGGCTTCTAGGATCAGGTTTTCCGGCTTGATGTCGCGATGAAGCACGCCGACCTCGTGCGCGGCCGCGAGCCCCGCCGAGAGCTGGCGCGCGATGCGGAGCGCCGCCGAATACGGCACGCGCTTGGCCTCGCCGAGCAGATAGCGCAAGGTCAGGCCGCGCACGTATTCCATCGAGATGTACGGGCGCCCGTCGACCTCGCCGAAATCGAACGTGCGCAGCACGTTCGGATGCGTGATCTTGCGCGCGAGCTTGATTTCGCTCTTCAGACGATCGAGCTGCTCGCTGTCCAGCAGCACGCCGGGACGCAGCATCTTGAGCGCGACGACGTCGTCGAGCTCGATGTCGTGCGCCTTGTAGACCACGCCCATGCCGCCGGCGCCGAGCGTCGAGATGACCCGGTAGCGGCCGCCGAGCGTCGTGCCGGGAGCGAGCTCGCTGCTTGGCGCGGCCGGCGATACGGCGGGCTTCTGGCGCGCGATCGTCGTCGCCGCGTCCGGCGTCAGACGCGGAAGCGCGGTCGCCGCGAGCGCGTAGTAGCGCTTGCTGCTGAATGTTCCGGTCGCGACCGCGAGCGCGTCGGCGGGCAGTTCGCTCTTGAGCGCATCGCCGGCTGCGCGCGTCATCAGGAGCTGACCCGGCGCGGCGTCGCACAGCAACCGATCGATTTGCGCAGTCGCCGCGCCGAGCACCATCGAGTCCGCGTCGCGCGCGCCGCCGACACAAACGGCTTCGCTCTCCGCGATCGCCCCGCAGGGTGCGGCGACGCGTGCCTGCGCGCTCTCGTCCACGATCGCGGCCCACGCACGCGCGGCCGTGAGGATTCGCCGCGAACCCGTGAACGCGAGGTGCCAGCGCGCGCCGCCCAGCGCGCCGATTTCCGCGCCGTACGCCGCCGCGACCGATTCGATCAAACTGCGTACGCCGGCGACATCGGAGGCCAGCAACGCCGGTGGCCGCACCGGTTCGGAGATGCCGAGCAGGTGCCGGAACTCGACGCCGAGCAGCGCGACCGTGTCGCGCCGCGGCGGCTCGGGCGCGGCGGCGCGCACCGGCGCCGGAGCCGCAGCCATCGCCTCGGCCGTCGGCTCCGGCAGATAGCGCGCGAGATGGCCGACATAGCCCTCCATGTCGCTCTTCTCGCGCAGATCCGACAGCAGTTTGTCGAACGCGCGCGCGAGCCGCCCGAGCGCATCGCTGCCGCCGGTGCCGATACGGGTCCGATAGTCACCGGCGACCGCGGATTCGGCCGCCTGCGCCATCGTCCCGACCGGACGCAGGATGCGCTGCGCCAGCAGATACGAAAGCAGAAGCGCCACGGCGATCGAGGCGAGACCGGCGAGGATCACTGCGTTGAGGATCGCGCTGTAGCTGCCGACGATCTGGTCGGTCGAGCTCAGCACCGCGACGGTGCCGAGCTGCGCCTGCTCGGCCGTCGCCGTCGGTGCGAAGCGCGCGACCCAGTCCTGCGCGGAGAAACGCAGCGGGACGCGGTCGAGCGTCTTGCCGGACTGCACGGCGGGCGCGATCTCGCTCTTCCGTTCCGAAAGGGCCTGCTTCAGCTCGCCGGCGGCTGGCGTATCGAACGAGCTCGCGACGAGCGCGGTGCCGTCCTCGCGCGGCAGCAGAAACGCAATCTGCGCGCCGCTGACCTGCGCCACGGAACGCGAAAGTCCGTCGTCGACGGCCAGCGCGACCAGCAGAAATCCGACCAGATCCTGATCCT
>DAISJF010000078.1:0-7855 GCA_036821625.1 Rhodanobacteraceae bacterium | reverse complement strand
AACGTCAAGGGAGGCTGCATCTATTCGTCCGGTTCCGTCGCGCTCACACATGCAATTGTGAAGGGCTGCACCGTCGGTTCGTACACAAACGACTACGCACTCGGCGGCGCCATCTACGCAAGAGAAGATGTGACGCTGCTGGGCAGCGCAGTAACGACCAGCGTCGCCTACTCGTCAGGCAACGAGGCTGAGGGTGGCGGCATCTTCGTACGAAACAATTTCAGCGCCACGGAAGCGACGGTCGCGGACAACACGGTAATCGCGCCGTTCAGTTCCTCGGTCGGCGGTGGCGTCGCTGTTCTTGGCCTCGGGGATGTAGCGATCGTGAGGTCGACGTTGTCCGGAAACGCTGGGGAGTTCTCGGGCGGAGCTTATGTTCACACAGCCGGCAACGTCGATCTCATTAATAGCACCATCGCATCCAACTACGCAGCGCGCTATGTCGGGGGTGCCACGATGATTCCTGCGGCGACCCTGACGAACAGCACAGTCAGCGGAAACACCGCGGGCTTGGCCTTTTTTGGTGCGGGCATCTACGGATACCAGCTGACTCTGGAAGGCTCAGTCGTCGCTGACAATCTGGACACAGCGGGCACGATCATGGCTGATGTGTATGCCCAGGCCATCGGCGGCGGCAATAATCTCATCGTGACGGCGTCGAGCGCTCTGCCCGTCGACACCATCAGGGCCTGTCCTCGCCTGACGGCGCTGACAGACAACGGCGGGCCCACGCTGACGCGCAAACCGATATCGAGCAGTCCGGCCATCGATGCCGGAAGCAACACGATTCCGGTTACGACGGATCAAAGATCGACGGGTTTCCCGCGCGTGTTCGGCGTCAAAGCCGACATCGGAGCGGTCGAATGGCAGAGCGAGCTCGACGACAGCCTGTTCAAGAGCGCATTCGAGGTCCGCTGCGATGAATACTGAGCGAAGTCGAATTCCACGGGCCGCACTCAGGGCGCGTTCTTGTCGACGTAACGCCAGACGAGCGTGAGCCCGATCCACGCCAGCAACGCGGCAAGCGGCCATGCGACAAGCGCCGGCCAGCAGACGCCGATCACCGCGCACGTCAGCAGGAAGAGGCCGGCGATCAGGAGCGGTCCCGATTCCGTCCGCCCGAGCACGCGCCGATTCGCAATCGCGGCGCCGACCGAGTTGGCCAGACGCAGCGCGCCGGCTGCTGCGCGCCCGGAGCTGCCACCGCGCGCTCGCGGGTAGGGTGGTCCGACGCGCGCTGTCGTTTTCGGCGGAGGCGGCGATCCGTTCGCGACCGGAGGCACCGCATCCGAGATGTCGGTCGGGCCGTCGGCATCGTTCTGCGCAGCCTCGGCAGCCGCCTTGCGCCAGCGTCTGGGCAGCTTGAGCACGATCTCGGTCGCGTTGCCGAGGTCGGTTTCGTACTGCGCCTCCATGCAGCGCGCGAACGTTTCGTCCTCGATCGCGATGTCGAGCTCGCAGTTGCCGATCCAACTGGCGAGATTGAGATTGCTCGAACCCACACGCGCCCAGCGGCAATCGGCGACCGCGGTCTTGGCGTGCAGCATCGAGCCGTTCCACTCGAATACGCGCACGCCGGCTTCCAGCAGCGGACGATAGCCGGCGCGCGATACGGCGGCAACCGCGGGAATGTCGCTCGTTCCCGGCACCAGCAAGCGCACATCGACGCCGTCGCGCGCGGCGGCCGAAACGGCCTGCACGTACGGTGCGACGCCGACGAAATACGCATCGGTGATCCACAGGCTGCGGCGCGCCATGGCCGCGATGAGTTGATCCAGGCGGTAAAGGCCGGCTGTGTTCGGCACCGTCGCGACCACGCGCAGATCCACGTTTCCCGCCGGTAGACAGCGCTCGGTCAGCGCGAGCACGTCCTCGGGCAAGTCGTCGCCGAGCGTCGCCCAGCCGGCGGCGAACGAGTTCGCGATGTCGCGCAGCGCGGGCCCGCGCACGGCGACTGCGGTATCGCGCCAGGGATCGATGCCGTGCTTCGAATCGCCGAGCCAGGTGCCGCTGACGCAGATGCCGCCCACGTACGCGACGGTGTTGTCGACGACCAGGAGCTTGCGATGATCGCGCGAAAGCCAGCCGAACGGACTTGCGAAGCGGAACGGGTTGTACGTGCGCACTTCGCCGCCCGCCGCGATCAGCGGCTGCCAGAACGACACGCTCGACTGGCCAAGGCAGCCCATCCAGTCGCGGATCACGCAGACGCGCACGCCCGCGCCGGCGCGCTCGACCAGCGCATCGAGGAATTCGCGCCCGGTCGCGTCGTTGCGGAAGATGTAGTTCTCGATCAGGACCAGCGTCTTCGCACTGCGGATCGCGGCGAGCCAGGCGTCGAAATTCACGCGTGCGTCGATCAGGAGATCGACCGCGTTGCCGGCGAGCAGCGGTGCGCCCGCGGCACGGCTGAACGCCTGCTCGGCCAGCACCCGCACGGCGATGCTGTCCGAAAGAATACGGCGGGGCGCGACGTCGGCCATGCGCGAAGTCTACGGGAAGTCGCTCAATATCCGCGCGTTGCGGGCAATCTGCGATGATGGCGTAACGGAGGACGGAATGGACGCGAAGAACGACCCGCGCAGCGAAACGCTCGAGGCCGTTGTCGACCGCATCCTGACGCAGGCGACGGATCACGTGGCGATCGCCGCGCCGCTCGGGCTCGGCAAGCCGAACCATCTGCTCAATGCGATCTATCGGCGCTTCAAGACCGACGCGTCAAGACGGCTCACGATCTACACGGCGCTGTCGCTCGATATTCCGTCGCCGGGCAGCGACCTCGAGCGGCGCTTCCTCGCACCGTTCCTGGCGCGCCAGTTCGGCGAGTATCCGCGGCTCGAATACGTCATCGACCTCAAGGCGAACCGCCTGCCTGCGAACATCCGCATCCAGGAGTTCTATTTCCAGTCCGGCGCGATGCTGCATTCGACGCGGGCGCAGCGCGACTATGCGAGCATCAACTATACGCAGGTCGCGCGCGATCTCGCCGAGACGGGCGAGCTGCACGCGATCGTGCAGCTGATCGCGCAACGCGGCGAGGGCGCCGAGGCGCGATACAGCCTGTCGTGCAACCCCGACGTCACGCTGGATGTGCTCGACGCGATCGCAGCGGCCGGCGGTCGACGGCCGCTGCTGATCGGCGTCGTGCATCCGGATCTGCCATTCCTCGGCGGCGCCGCAGAGGTGGACGCGCGACTCTTCGACACGATCGTCGAAGGCGATCTGCCGGCGCAGCCGCTGTTCGCGTTGCCGCGCGACGCCGTCGATCCGGTCGAGCATGCGATCGGCATGCACGCGAGCGCGCTCGTCCGCGACGGCGGCACGCTGCAGATCGGCATCGGCGCGCTGTCCGACGCAATCGTCGCCGCGCTGCTGCTGCGTCACCAGCGCAATGGCGACTATCTCGCGGCGCTGCGCGCGCTGCGCGGCGACGAACCGGCGAGCGATCCGCTGATCGCGCGCTACGGCGGTCTCGCGCCTTTCGCACGCGGCCTGTACGGAGCGAGCGAATTGATCATGGACGGCTTCATGCACCTGCGTCGCGGCGGCGTGCTCAGGCGCAACGTCTACGACGATCTCGATCTGCAGCGCGCGCTCGACGCCGGAACGCGCGTCGACGACGGTTCTCTGCGTGGCGGACATTATCTCAAGGGCGCGTTCTTTCTCGGCTCCAAGGCGCTCTACGCATGGCTGCGCGAGCTTTCCGGCGAGGACTACGCCGGCCTCGTGATGAGCCGCGTGTCCGACGTGAATCAGCTCTACGGCGGCCAGGAAGTGATCGACGCCACGCAACGCCGAGATGCGCGTTTCTTCAACACGTGCATGATCGCGACCGCGCTCGGCGCGGCCGTTTCGGATGCGCTCGAGGACGGACGTGTCGTCAGCGGTGTCGGCGGCCAGTACAACTTCGTGGCCATGGCGCACGCGATCGCGGGCGGACGCTCGGTGCTGCTGTTCCGCGCCACGCGTGCGGTTGGCGCACGCGTCGAATCGAACATCCGCTGGAACTACGGTCACACGACGATTCCGCGACATCTGCGCGACATCTACGTCACCGAGTACGGCATCGCCGACCTGCGCGGCAAGACCGATGAAGCATGCATCCAGGCGATGCTTGCGATCAGCGACGCGCGATTCCAGGACGATCTCGCCGCGCAGGCGATCCGCGCGGGCAAGCTCGCGCGCGATTTCCGCGTGCCCGACGCGTGGCGCCGCAACACGCCCGCCGCGCTCGCGGAACGCCTCATGCCCTTCGCGGCGCGCGGATTGTTCCCGACGTTCCCGTTCGGGAGCGATTTCACCGCGGTCGAGCAGCGGCTCCTGCCGGCGCTGCTCTGGCTCAAGAAGACGACGAGCGACTGGCGGCGTTGGACGGCTGCTGCGGGTGCGTTGATCGCGCCGGGCGGATCGGCCGACGCGGATGCCTGCCTCGAGCGCCTGGAGCTGAGCCGGCCGGCGGGATTCGGCGAGCGCGTGCTGGCGCGGCTCGTGCGCGGCGCCTTGGCGCGGACCGAACCCTGAACCGCCACACGGCGTCGCCCGAGCAGCAGGCCGTATAATTCCGGTGCCGCATCGCTCGCCAGGGCGGTTCCGCGGCGCCATTTCAGACGATCCGGACACATGAACGAACGCTACCGTCGCCTGCTACGCGCGACTCCCGAGCGCCACGCGCCAACCGCCGGTGCGTTCGCGACCGAGGCGCGCGCGTTGCGTTCGTGGGTGGCGGCGCTGCCGCTGGCGAATTTCGGTTCGACCACGAAGCTCTTGCTCGACGGCCTGCGCCAGACCAATCGCATGCGCATCGATGCGGTGCAGCGGCTCGAAGCGCTCGAGATCCTGCGTCACCCGGTCGCGCAGCTCGCGGCGCTGACCGACAAGCAGATCGTCGGCGCGAGCTTCCCGCTGCCGCCGCAGAAGGTCGAGCTCGGCGCGATCGCGCTCGAGTTCCAGAGCGAGCTCGCGCTCGGCTACCGCATCGCGCTGGCCGAATTGTGCGCGCCGGCCGGGAACGTGCCGTTCATGCGCGCGAAGCAGGTCGCGCAGGCGGGCGTGCGCGCGCTGCAGCACGGCGGCGAGCATCTGGCGAAGGCATACCTGCTCTATCGCACGCCGCCGGCCGGCGTGTGGCAGGCGCTGCACGACGTCTACGGATTCATGACGATGGTCCGGTTCGACGATCGCGCCGTCGAGGACGCGTTGCTCGGCAGCGCCGTCAATGCGCGACTCGCCTACGGCCATGCCTTGCTGCTCGCGCTGGCCAATCCGTACCGCTACACGCAGCGCGAGCTGCTCGAGGTGATTTCGTTCACGCGCACCGTCGCGCCGTACTGCGAACTGCGCAACGGCGCGAGCGAAGGCGACATCATGATGAACGTCGACAGCGACCATGGCCCGGGCTACCTGCCCGAAGAGCGCGGCCACGGCGATCTCGACGTGCTGTCGATCGTGCTCAAGCCGCTGCTCGATTTCGTCGAGAGCCAGATCGACATGCTGCCGCCCGGCGCGCGCGTCGCGACGTTCCGCCTGCGCGGCGGGCCGCCCGTTCAGATCGACATCGATCTCACGCGCCGGCTCGTCGACGGCTGGACCGCGACCGGCGAGCGCACGCACACGCGACTCGGCGGCGGTTACCAGCTCGACACCGTGCTCGGGCTGCACGATCTTCACTACGTGCTGGCCGGCAACGAGGATTTCGAGAGCTTCCTGCGCCGCGTGCGCGGCCAGGCGATCAGCCTCAGCGAAAGCGACCGCATTGCTTCGTGGGCGATCAGCACGAGCGAGCCCGCGCGCGCGACGCGCCTCAAGGCGCGCGTGCTCGATCAGAGTCTCGGCGGCTATCGGTTGCTGTGGGAACGCGGGCCGAGCGGCGAGGCCGTTCGCGCGCGCATCGGCGAGCTGGTCGGACTGGCGCTGCCCGAGTCCGGCGACGTCGCGCCGGACTGGATGATCGGAACGATCCGCTGGATCCGCATCGACGAGCAGGGCCGCGTCGATGCCGGCGTGGAGCTGCTCAGTCGCCGCGCGCTGCCGGCCGGCGTGCGGCATATCGAAGAGGGCAGCATGCAGTCCGCGGTGCGCGGGCTGGTGCTGACCTCGTTGCGACCCGAGGAAACCGGGCCGACATCGCTGATCACACCGGGTTTGTTCGAGCGCGCGTCCTCGGCCGTCGAGGTCAGCGTGCCTGCCGATCTGCACGGCCGGCCGGCGCCGGCGCGCACGGAGCGCGTGCGCGGCATGGGGCTGATCGAGGCGACCGGCATCTATCTGCAGTTCGCGCTGCCGCCTCTGCAGAATTCGACGGCGGAATCGGCCAACGACGCGACCGCGCCGCGTGCCGTCGCGGGAGTTTGAGCGTGCGATGAACCGCAACTCGACGACGGACGTTGCATTGTCCGCGCCGTACGCGCGGCGGCACAGCATCTCCGTGAAGGTCGGATCGGTCACGGTGGGCGGCTCTGCGCCTGACATTGCGCCCGTCGTCGTGCAGTCGATGACGAACACCGACACCGCCGACGTCGACGGAACCGCGCGCCAGGTCGCCGAGCTCGCGCGCGCCGGCTCGGAGCTCGTGCGCATCACGGTCAACACGTTCGAAGCCGCCGCCGCAGTGCCGCGCATCCGCGAGCGGCTCGACATGATGGGCGTTGACGTGCCGCTGATCGGCGACTTCCATTACAACGGCCACCAGCTGCTCGAGCGCGAGCCCGCCTGCGCCCAAGCGCTGGCGAAGTACCGCATCAATCCCGGCAACGTCGGCTTCGGCAAGAAGCGCGACACGCAGTTTGCGACGATCATCGAGTTCGCGCTGAAGTACGCGAAACCCGTGCGCATCGGCGCGAACTGGGGCTCGCTCGACCAGTCCATGGTCACCGCGCTGATGGACGAGAATCACGCGCGCGCAGAGCCGTGGGATGCCGCGCGCGTCGCGCGAGAGGCGCTGATCCGCTCCGCACTCGATTCTGCGGCGCGCGCCGAGGAGCTCGGCCTCGGCCGCGATCGCATCATCCTTTCCTGCAAGGTATCCGGCGTGCAGGAGCTGATCGCGGTCTATCGCGACATCGCCGCGCGCTGCGACTACGCGCTGCACCTCGGCCTCACGGAAGCGGGCATGGGCTCGAAAGGCATCGTCGCCTCGACCGCAGCGCTCGGTGTGCTCTTGCAGGAGGGCATCGGCGACACGATCCGCATTTCGCTGACGCCGGAGCCGGGCGAATCGCGCACGCGCGAAGTCATCGTCGCGCAGGAGCTTTTGCAAACCATGGGCCTGCGCGCGTTCACGCCGCTCGTGACGGCGTGCCCCGGCTGCGGCCGCACGACGTCGACGACGTTCCAGGAGCGCGCCAAGACCGTGCAGGATCACGTGCGCGCCAAGATGCCGGAATGGCGCCTGAAATACGACGGCGTCGAAAACCTGACGCTCGCCGTGATGGGCTGCGTCGTCAACGGTCCCGGCGAATCGCGTCACGCGAACATCGGCATCTCGCTGCCCGGCACCGGCGAAGCACCGGCGGCGCCAGTGTTCATCGACGGCGAGAAGGCCATGACGCTGCGCGGCGAGAACATCGCGCGCGAGTTCGTCGGCATCGTCGAGGATTATGTCGCGCGGAAATACCGCCCAATCGGGGCGTAGTCGTACTAATCGCGCCAGACGAAGATTTCGTCGAACTGCACGGCGCCGATGTCGATCGATCCGTTCGGGCCGCTCGTTCGCGGGTAGTTGAAGCCGCGCTGGTCGAATGGAAGTTGCGCCGAGTTGTTGCCCATCCCGATAGCGGGGCTGTCCGGCTGCAGCTGATGTGTCCGAGTCGACCCACCGTTCGACTGCAACGGACCAAGCTTCGGATCGGCCTGGTCG
>DAISJF010000077.1:0-7866 GCA_036821625.1 Rhodanobacteraceae bacterium | reverse complement strand
GTTCGTCACCCAGTCGCGCAGCGCCTCGTTGAGCGCATCCTTCAGCGTCTTCGAACCGGACGTCACCGGAACGACTTCGGCGCCGAGCAGCTTCATCCGGTAGACATTGATCTTCTGCCGCTCGATGTCGACCGCGCCCATGTAGACGACGCAATCGAGCCCGAAGCGCGCGCAGACCGTCGCCGTCGCTACGCCGTGCTGGCCCGCGCCGGTCTCGGCGATGATGCGCCGCTTGCCCATGTGCCGCGCGACGAGCGCCTGGCCGACCGTATTGTTGATCTTGTGCGCGCCGGTGTGGTTGAGATCCTCGCGCTTGAGCAGGATCTGCGCGCCGCCGATCTTCTTCGACAGGCGCTCGGCGTGATAGATCGGCGACGGCCGGCCGACGTAATGCTTGAGGTCGCGATCGAGCTCGGCAAGAAAACGCGGATCCTCGCGCAGCGCAAAATACGCGTTGCGCAACTCGGCGAGCGGCGCCATCAGCGTTTCCGCGACGTAGCTGCCGCCGTAGTCGCCGAAGCGGCCGCGCTTGTCCGGGTACGCGAAATAATCCTCGACTTTCATGTCCATGTTCATCTGCAAATCCGCGTCAGGCGCGGCGCGCCGCATCCGCGGATCGCACGGCCGTGGCGAATGCGCGCATTTTCACCGGATCCTTGATGCCGGGCGCGGATTCGATGCCGCTGGAAACATCCACGCCGTAGGGTCGCACGGCCGCGATCGCGTCCGCCACGTTTTGAGGCGTCAGGCCGCCGGCAAGCACGTAGGGATGGCCTCCCGGCGATGGAACCTGCGCCCAGTCGAACGTCCGGCCGGTGCCGCCGCGCGCTCCGCGCGCATGGCTGTCCAGCAGGAAACCCGCAGCGCTCGGGAATTCGGCGGCGTGGCGCGCCGCATCCGCGACCGAGGCCATCGGCACCGCCTTGATGTATGGCCGCGCGAAGCTCGCGGCGAACCGATCGCTCTCGGCGCCGTGAAACTGCAGCAGATCGGGCTGCACGCCCGAAACGACTTCCTCGATCCAGCCGGGCTCGTCGTCCATGAACAGCGCGACCGCGGTCACGAACGGCGGCAGCTCGGCGCGGATCGCCCGCGCCTGCGTGATGCCGATGAAACGTTGGCTCGTGCGCGTGAACACGAATCCGATCGCATCGACGCCGAGACCGGCGCCCAGGCGCGCATCGTCGACGCGGGTGATGCCGCAGAACTTGATGCGCGTTCTCACAACGTGACCTCGGCGGGCAGATTCCATTCCGCAGGATAGCGCGGGCAAAGAAATGTCAGACCGGCCGCCGGCGCGGTCGGTCCTGCGCGCGCTCGATCGCGGCCCGCGAGCACCGCGGCGAGCCATTCCGGTTTTTCCTCGCCGCGTCCGATCGGCAGCAGCGAGCCGACGATGTTGCGCACCATATGGTGCAGGAACGCGTTCGCCTCGATCTCGATCGTGACCTCGTCGCCGTCGCGCGCGATCGCGATCTCGCGCACGTTGCGTGACGGTGAACGCGCCTGGCACGCGACGGTGCGGAATGCGCTGAAGTCGTGCTCGCCGATCAGCGCGCCAGCGGCGCGGCGCATCGGTTCGATATCGAGCGGAACGCGTTCCCACGCCGCGTACCGCGCATCGAGCGCCGCGCGGACCGGACGATTGACGATCCGGTAGCGATAGCGCCGCGCGCGCGCGCTGTAGCGCGCATGGAAATCCTCGGCCACCTGTCGCGCCCAAAGCACGGCAACGCTCGACGGCAAGCGCGAATTCGCACCGAGCGTCCAGCCGCGCGGACTGCGCGCCGACTCGCTGTCGAAATGCACGACCTGGCAGCGCGCGTGCACGCCCGCATCGGTGCGCCCCGCGCACGTGACTTCCACCGGATGCGCGGCAACGAACGTGAGCGCGGATTCGACCGCCGCCTGCAGGGTCGCGCCCTGCGCGAGCCGCTGCCAGCCGAAGAAATCCGTGCCGTCGTATTCGATGCCGAGTGCGATGCGCAACGCCGGTTCCGCGAATGATCAGGGGTGCTGTTGCCACCCGGTTCTTGCTGGGTCGTTCCGGGTTGCGCGAGGAACGGCTCACGTCGGTGGGTTTCTTCGTCTGCCGTCCTCGCAAGAGCGCCCTCACCCTACCCTCTCCCGCAAGCGGGAGAGGGGAAACAAGGCAGCGGGAGACCTGGCGTCCGCCAGAATAAAAAAAGGCCCGGACGAGCCGGGCCGTGCGCTGAAAAAAACGTGGATTACTTGATTTCGGACATCAGGCGACGCGCCTCGCCCTTCTGCGTGTCGTTGCCCTCGGCGAGCACTTCCTCGAGCATCGAGCGCGCGCCTTCCGGATCGCCCATGTCGAGATAGGCCTTGGCCAGATCGAGCTTGGTTCCAACGCCGTCCTCGCCCGGGAACTCGTCGTCGTCGACGGGGAGCGGCGGCGGCGCAACCGCGGCATCGGCCTCGCGATGCGCTTCCGTCTTGAAATCGACCGGCGGCAGGTTGTCGAAGTTGAACGCGGTCTCGCTCGCCGGCGGCGGCGCGGGCGCGTGCGAGGCCGGCATGTCGTCCGCATCGAGATCGAAATCGAACGTGCTGCTCGGCGAAACGGGCTCGGGCGCGCGACGAGTGAACACTTCGTCGTGGTCCAGCCGGCTCAGCGCATGCGGGGCGGTCACTGCCTCGTCGTCGAACGCGGCCTGCGCTGGCGCTCCGTCGGTGAACAGCGGATTGTGCGGCGCGAGCTCCTGGCCCATCGCCTTCACTTCGAGCCATTCCGGCTGATGCGGATCGAGGACCTGCGCGTGCATCTCCTGCGCGGCGTCCTCGAACGCGGAAACATTGCGCTCGGCGTAGAGCAGGCTCAAGAGCTCGAGGTGCATGCCGAGGTTGGCCGGATCGTGCATCAACTGCTCGCGCAGCGCCTGCTCTTCGGACTCGGCGGACATGGCGGCCATGTCGTCGCCGTGTGTGAGCGGCGAGTCGCCGAACGCTCCGGCGATCGATCCGCGCGCGGTCGCGGTTGCGGCCTTGCGCCGGCGCATGCTGACCAGGCCCGCGAGCAACAGCAGCGCCGCGACGCCGATCGCGGCGGGACGGACCCACGCCTGGTCGAACCAGGACTGTGCCGGCGGCGCGACCGGCTGCACCGTGCTCTTTGCGCCGGGCTTGAGCGGCGAGGTGCTGGCGGACGGTTTCGTCGTCGGTGACGGGCTCGTCGAAGCGGGTGTCGTCGTCGCGGACGGCGTGCTCGTGCCGGCGGTCGACGCGGTCGGGCTCGAAGGCGTCGTCGACGCAGAGGTGGCGCCCGGCGTCGTCGACGATGGCGTCGCGGACGGCGTCGTGGTTGCGCCTGTTCCTGTCGTCGCGGCCGTTGTCGTCGACGACGGCGTCTGCGTCGATGAAGCCGGTGGCGTCGCGGATGGAGTCGTCGTAGCGGTCGAGGAAGGCGGCGTCGTAGCCGGCGTCGCGCCCGTCTTCGCTTCCGTAGCGGTCGATGCGGTACCCCAGATGTCTTCCTTCGAAACCTTTTCGTTCTTCGTCGTCGCCGCCGGAGGCGTCGCCGTGCCGGGTGCCGTCGGCGCAGTCGTTGAAGTCGAAGGCGTCGTCGGTGTCGTTGCCGGCGTCGACGTCGTGGCCGGCTTCGATGCGGCCTTGGCCTGCTGATCCTGCAGGTCCTTCAGCTTGCGCTGCAGGTCCGCGATCTCCGAATCCTTGAGCGTGATCAGGCGATCGGTCTTGCCCTTCGTGTCCTCGAGCTCCTTCACGCGCGACTTGAGCTCGGTGGCTTCCTGCTCGCGGCTGGCCAGCGCTTCCTTGGTCCGGGCAAGCTCGGCCTTCAGCTCGGTCGATCCCGAGGCATTGGCCGCGCCGCTGCCCGGGCGGTCCGCCATCGCGACGGTTTCCTTCCCCGCCTTCGGCGGTACGAGCTCGAGGCGCTCGCCAGTCTTCGACGAGGTCGATGTCGATGCAGTGCCCGTGCTCGCTTTCGGAGCCGGCGCTTTCGGGGCCGGCGCCTTCGGCTCGTTCCTGGTCGCGCCGGTTTCGGCGACGAGCGTCGGCTTGGTCGCGGCCCCGCCGCGCCAATCCTCGATCTGCGTGCGCACTTGCGCCGCCGCTTCGCTGACCGAGCCGACGGCCTTGATCTGATCCGCGGACGGAATGCGCAGGATCGCGCCGCGCTTCAGCGCGTTGATGTTGTTCTGGTAGAACGCATTCGGGTTCTGTTTGAGCATCGCCAGCATCAGCTGATTGATGTTGGTCGACTCGTCGGGACGCACATCGCGCGCGATGCCCGACAACGTATCTCCGGCTTCGACCGTGTACTCGCCGGCGGCGGCCGCGTGTTTGGGCGCCGGTGCCGGAGCGGGCGCGGTCGGCGCCGGTCTGGCGGCCGGTTTCTCCGTGCGCGGCGCTGCCGCGACCGCGGTCGGCGGCTTCGGCGCTGGCTTCGGCTTCGATTCCGGCAGAGGCTGCGTCGGCGCGCGTTCGGGTGACTTCGGCGCAGCCGCAGTCACGGCCGCCGCGCCGGTCGCGGGCGCCATCACCGGCGGATCGAGCAGTACCGTGTACTCGCGCAGCAGGCGGCCCTTCGGCCAGTTCGCTTCGACGAGGAAATCCAGGAACGGCTCGCGGACGACTTCCTTGCTGGTGACCTTGATCACCATGTCGCCGTGGTTGCCCTTGACCAGCGTGAACTCGAGTGGCACCGAGAGCCGCGCGCGATTGAGGCCGACGCGATCGAAATCCTCGGCGGCGGCGAGCTGCACGAGCAGGCCTTCGGCCTCGCCAGCGGTGCCCTGCACGATCGGGATCTCCGCATCGAGCGGCTGGTTGAGCTTCGAATTGACGCGGATCGTGCCCAGTCCCAACGCGAGAGCGTCCGCCCCGCTCAACGCAAGCGCAATCGCAAGCGACAACTTAAGCGGTCGTTTCATCGGAATAGGCCCCCCAACAAGGCATTCGACCGGTCGCGGGACCGCCCCGGCGCCGGCAGAGCTTGAATGAATTATCTCGAAACGGGCTTATAACACAACCGTAACTATGGATTACAGATACGATTTCGCAAGAAACGAAAAACGGCGCCCATTTCCGGCTTCCCGAAGGTCACGCGCGGCTCCGCCCGCCCTGGACGCCGCTTCGGGCCCTTGTCCGAGGCGGCGCTGGGAAGGAACTTACCGGCTCCCGGCCAGGATTTCCGCGATCTGCACCGCGTTGAGCGCTGCGCCCTTGCGGATGTTGTCGGCAACGACCCACAGGTCCAGGCCGCGCGGATGCGAGATGTCCTCGCGGATGCGGCCGACGAAAACGGGGTCCTTGCCGGCCGCGTGGGTGATCGGCGTCGGATAGCCGCCGGACTTGCGCTCGTCGACGACGACCACGCCGGGCGCCTTCTTGAGCAGCGCGCGCGCCTCGTCGGCACCGATCTTCTTGCGCGTTTCGATATGCACGGCTTCGGAGTGGCCGTAGAAGACCGGCACGCGCACCGACGTCGCGTTGACCTGGATCGACTCGTCCTCGAGGATCTTGCGCGTCTCCCAGACGATCTTCATTTCCTCCATCGTGTAGCCGTTGTCGGTGAAATCGCCGCCGTGCGGGATCACATTGAACGCGATCTGCACCGGATAGACCTCGGGCTTGACGTCCTGGAAATTGAGCAGCGATGCGGTCTGCCGGCCGAGCTCCTCGAGCGCGCGGTGTCCCGTGCCCGACACCGATTGGTACGTCGCGACATTGATGCGCTCGATACCGACCGCGCGATGGATCGGCGCGAGCGCGACCAGCATCTGCATCGTCGAGCAGTTCGGGTTCGCGATGATGCCGCGCGCCTTGTGCTGCGCGATCGCGTGCGGATTGACCTCGCTGATCACGAGAGGCACATCCGGCTGGTAGCGGAACTCCGACGTGTTGTCGATCACGGTCGCGCCCGCGGCAGCCGCGCGCGGGACGTGCACGCGCGACACCGAGCCGCCGGCCGAGAAGAACGCGATGTCGATGCCTTCGAAATCGAAATCGGCAAGATTCTTCACCGTGATCTTGCGATTGCCGAAGTCGACCTTGCTGCCGGCGGAGCGCTCGCTCGCGAGCGGGACGAGCTCGCCGATCGGGAAATCACGTTCCTTGAGGATCGCAAGAAGCATTTCGCCGACGGCGCCGGTGGCGCCGGCGATGGCGATGTTGAAGGTCTTGGTGGATGGCATGTCGCTCAGTGGCTCAATGTATTGATGAAAACGAAAGACGGTAGCCGGGAACCGGTAGCCGGGAGCCGGAAAGCGGCCTTGCTCTCCGGCTACCGGCTACCGGCTACCGTCTTTCCACATCCCCGGAATGCGCGGCTTCACCTCGCCCACATCCCCGCACTGCGCGCGATGCCGCAACGCATGATCCATCAGCACCAGCGCGACCATCGCCTCGGCGATCGGTGTCGCGCGGATGCCGACGCAAGGGTCGTGGCGCCCTTTCGTGACGACTTCGGTCGGTTCGCCGGCAAGATCCAGCGTGCGGCCCGGAATCAGGATGCTCGATGTCGGCTTCAGCGCGATCGACGCGACGACAGGCTGCCCGCTGGAGATGCCGCCGAGAATGCCGCCGGCGTTGTTCGAGAGAAACCCCTCCGGCGTCATCTCGTCGCGATGCTCGCTGCCCTTCTGCGCGACCGACGCAAAGCCGGCGCCGATCTCGACGCCCTTCACTGCATTGATCGACATCAGCGCCGAAGCGAGGTCGCCGTCGAGCTTGCCGTAGATCGGCTCGCCCCATCCCGGCGGCACGCCGTCGGCGACGACGGTGATGCGCGCGCCGATCGAGTCGCCCGACTTGCGCAGCGCCATGATGTAGCTCTCGAGCTCCGGGACCATCGCGGCGTCGGGCCAGAAGAACGGATTCGTCTCAACCGCGTCCCAGTCGAATGCGCGCGGCACGATCTCGCCGATCTGCGCGAGATGACCGCGCACGCGCACACCGTATTTCCCGGCAAGCCACTTCTTCGCGATCACGGCCGCCGCGACCCGCATCGCCGTCTCGCGCGCGGATGCGCGCCCGCTGCCGCGATGATCGCGGATGCCGTATTTCTGCAGATACGTGTAGTCGGCATGACCGGGCCGAAATCTGTCGATGAGGTCGTCGTAGTCTTTCGAGCGCGCGTCGATGTTGCGGATCACGAGCGCGATCGGTGTTCCGGTCGTGCGGCCTTCGAACACGCCGGAGACAATCTCGACCTCATCGGCCTCGCGCCGTTGCGAGGTGTAGCGGCTCTTGCCGGTCGCGCGGCGATCGAGATCGCGACGGAAATCCTCCGCCGCGATTGCGAGCCCGGGCGGGCAGCCGTCGACGACGCAGCCGATCGCCGGACCGTGGCTCTCGCCGAAGGTCGTGACGGTGAGGAGTTTTCCGAACGAGTTGCTGGACACGGATCGTCTCGGTTGAGCATTTCCATCGTCATTCCGGCGAAAGCCGGAATCCAGCTCCTGGATCGTCAAAGCTGGGTCCCGGCCTGCGCCGGGACGACGGCACGTTGTTTCGGAGCCGCGAATTAGCCTCGCGCTTTCGCCGCCGCGCGAATCGCCTCCGCATGCTCGGCCAGATCGTCCCGGTCGAGCAAGAACACACCCATCTGCCCCACATTGAACTCGATCCAGTTGAACGGCACCTCCGGCAGCGCGTTCGCGAGCGCCTTCTCGCTCTCGCCGACCTCGACGATCAGCACGCCTGCGTCGCTGAGATGATCCGCCGCCTCGGCGAGGATGCGCAACGCGAAGTCGAGCCCGTCCGTTCCGGCGCGCAAGCCTAGCGCCGGCTCGTGGCCGTATTCGGGCGGCAGCGCGGCATATTCCTGTTCGGTCACGTAGGGCGGGTTGCTGACGATCAGATCGTAGCGCCGATCGGCCAGGC
>DAISJF010000076.1:0-7866 GCA_036821625.1 Rhodanobacteraceae bacterium | reverse complement strand
GCCAGCACGTAACGCGTGACCCGGCGCAGCAAGGGTTCGCCTTCGATCTCGACGAGCTGCTTGGCGCGACCGAGACGCGTCGATGCGCCCGCCGCGAGCACGACGGCACCGTGTGCCGGAGTCATCGGATGGCGCGGCGCCGGGCGGCGATGCGCGAGGGTTGGGGCAAGCAGATCGGTAGCCGGCAGCCGGTAGCCGGTAGCCGGAGAGCCAAGAGGTTTTGCTTTCCGGCTACCCGCTCCCGGCTCCCGGCTCCCGTCATCTCAATCGTAATGCGCATCGTGCGTCAGGTAATGCTGAAGCTGCGCCACGATCGCCAGCGCAATCGCCTCCGGACCTTCGCCGCCGAGACGCAGTCCGACCGGCGCATACAGGCGCGGTTCCAGCTGGGTCGCGGCGATGTCGCCGATCTCGGTCAGCAGCGCGTCGCGGCGCGCCGGCGGTCCGAGCAGGCCGACGTATCCGGCGCTGCTCTCGGCGAGGTGATGCAGGCAACGCGCATCGAGCTCGTAGTTGTGATTCATGACCAGCACGGCGTCGTAATGCCGCGCGCCGAGCAGCTCCATGATCGAATCGGGGCCGTTCGCGTGACGCACGTCCACGCCGACGCAATCCGCGTGCGCGCTCCAGCGCTGCCGGTGCTCGACCACTTCGACGTACCAGCCCATCATGCGCGCGAGCAGGGCCAGCGGGCGCGTTTCCGGACCCGCGCCGAGCAGCAGCACGCGCGGCGGCGGCGGCAACGCGACGGCGACGCGCTCGACGAAACTCAGCGTGCTCGTGCAGGCGCGCCCGTTGCCGCCGAAGCGATGCACGTGCGAGCCGACGCGCGCCTCGCCGCAGCCGAGACCGTCCGGCGCGGTGGCCAGCACGAGCTTGAGCCAGGCGCTGCGCGAGCAGGCATCGACGAGCGCGCTGCGCAGCGGCGCCTCGTCGGCCGGCAACGGCATCAGCAGCACGTTCATCTCGCCGCCGCAGCCGACGCCGGATCCGAACATGCGGTCGTCGTCGCCGGTCGTGTCGAAGCGCGCCATCCGCGAGCGATTCTCGGCCAGCACGTGGCGCGCGTGATCTTCGACGTCGCCCTCGAGACAGCCCCCGGACAGTGCGCCCGCGCGCATCCCGGTCGCGTCGAGCAGGATCAGTGCGCCGCGCTTGCGATAGGTCGAGCCGGTCGTGTCGACGACGACGCCGACGACGCTCGGCACGCCGGCGGCCGCCAGATGCGCTGCGGTCTCGGCGACCGCGCGCAGGCCGCCGGCCGGATGCGCGGCCGCGCCGGATTGCGCGCCGAGATTGATCGGTAAGTCGCCCATCGAACCGCCTTGGTACGCGGTCAGTGTAATTGAGGCGTGGTGAAGTAGGCATGGAAACCGAGCCCGCGCGCGCAAACCGTGCGCGGCGTCGCGCAGCGGCAAAGTGAACGCTCAATCTCGGAAAAGCCTTCGCGCAATCCAGGCCGCAACCGGGGATTTCGGCCAGCGCGCGCGCCGGGCGATCGCGCCGCGGACGCCTTCGATCTTGAGACCGACCTTGGCGACACGATCCTCATCGAGCTCGCGCGCGATCAGCGTCACGGAGCCCAGGCGCACGCGGTCGCCGACCTCGATGGTGTGCTCGTAGTGCCGCGCGAAATGCTCGCCGAGCGTCAGGTCCGCGTCGCGGGCGCGGATCGGCAGCGCATAGAACGCGGCAATGTCGCGCAGGCGCACGCTCGCGGCGAACGTGAATTCGCCGAACAGCTCGCGTTCCGCCTCGCGCGCCTCGTCCGGCGGCGCGAACAGCCAGTCGAGCTTGTAGACGCGGCCCGGCGGCGCCAGCAGATAGACGTAGTCACCCGGCGCGAACGCGCCGGCTGCATCCGCCATCAGGATCTCGCCGCCGCGCACGACCATGGCCAGCTTGGCCCAGCCCGGCAGCACCGCGTTGCCGAGGATCGCGGCCTGCGGCGCGACCGGATAACCGACCAGCTCGCGCTCGAGCGATCCCGGGAGATCGACTTCGACGCGCCTGACCGCGCGATCGCGATGCGGCAGCGCGACATCCAGCACCCGCGCGGCCAGAGCGAGCGTCCAGCCCTGCACCAGCAGCGAGGCGAGCACGACGATGAACGCGACGTTGAAGATCAGCGCCGCGTGCGGCAGCCGCATCAGCATCGGAATCGAAGCGAGAAAGATGCCGACCGCGCCGCGCAGGCCGACCCAGGCCACGAATCCGATCTCGCGCTTGCCGTAGCGGAACGGCGCAAGGCAGAGCGCGACCGCAAGCGGTCGCCCGATCAGCATCAGGAACGCAGCGAGCCCGAGCGCGGGCCACAGCGCCGCGACGAGATCGTGCGGCGTCACCAGGAGGCCGAGCACGAGGAACATCGCGACCTGGCACAGCCACGTGCCCGCGTCGAACACGGACAAGAGCTGCACGAAACCCGGCACGTTGCGATTCCCGACCACGACGCCGGCGATGAAGACGGCCAGGAACGCGCTGCCGTGCAGCGCACCGACCGCGCCGAACACGAACACGGCGCCGGCCAGCAGGAACAGCGCAGCGAGTCCACCGGATAGCGGCAGTCGGCGCAGCGCCCACGCAATCGCTACGCCGCCACCGGCGCCGACGAGGCTGCCCACGCCGAACTGCAGCGCGAGCTCGCGCGCGAGCGAGAGTCCTTCGAGCCCCTGCGGCGCAGCGAGATACGTCGCGAGCAGCGTGGTCAGGAGCACGGCCACGGGATCGTTCGCGCTCGATTCGATTTCGAGCGTCGCACCGACGCGTGAGCGCAGCTGCAACCCGCCGGCGCGCAGCAGGAAGAACACCGCCGCGGCATCCGTCGAAGCGACCACGGCGCCGAGCAGCAGCGACTCGACCGCGCCGAGGCCGAGCACCCAGTGCGCGGCTGCGCCCGTCAGCGCCGCGGTCACGACCACGCCGAGCGTCGCCAGCAGCATCGTCGGCGCGAGCACGCCGCGAAAACTCTCGCGCCGCGTGCGCAGGCCGCCGTCGAACAGGATCACCGCGAGCGCGAGCGAGCCGATCCGGTAGGTCAGCTCGTAGTCGTCGAAACGGATTCCGCCGGGGCCGTCGACGCCCGACAACATGCCGAGCACGAGAAACACGAGCAGCAAGGGCGCCCCGAAGCGCCGCGCGACGAGACTCGACCCGATCCCGACCAGCACCAGCGCGGCGGCGCCCGCGAGCAGCCAGTACGTGTGATGGATCGCATTCATGTGCCGGCATCATAGCGGGGGCGATGGGGGCGTTTGGGGACGTCCTCCAGGGTGCGGCGCCTTGCGTAAGGCGTGAGCGGTCAGCGGTGAGCAGCGAGGCGAGCGGAAAAGATGACTTGCGTTTCCCCGTCGCTGGCGCCTTTTCGCTCACGGCCGACGCTCACCTTTCTCACGCCGGATCCAGCCTCCGGTACTGAATCGACTCCGACAGATCGGCGGCCTCGATGCGCGCGTGCCCGGCGAGATCGGCAATCGTGCGCGCGACGCGCAACACGCGGTGATATGCGCGCGCGGACAGGCCGAGATGCTCGATCGCGCGATCGAGCAGACCTTGCGAGCGTCTGTCGAGCGCGCAGTCGCGCTCCGCCTCGCGGTTGCTGAGCGCCGCGTTGACCTTGCCTGCGCGTGCGAGCTGGCGATCGCGCGCGGCCATCACGCGCGTGCGCACCAGCGCGCTGGCTTCGCCCGGCGCGATCTCGCGCAGCTCGGTGGGCGCCACGCGCGGCATCTCGAGCTTGAGGTCGATGCGATCGAGCAGTGGCCCCGAGACGCGCGCACGATAGCGTGCGATCGCATCCGGCGTGCAGCGGCAGCGCCCCGATGCATCGCCGCTGTAACCGCACGGACACGGATTCATTGCCGCGACGAGCTGGAAAAGGGCGGGGAATTCGGCCTGGCGCGCCGCGCGCGAGATCGCGATGCGGCCGGACTCGATCGGCTCGCGCAGCACCTCCAGCACGTGCCGGTCGAACTCGGGCAGCTCGTCGAGAAACAGGACGCCGTGGTGCGCGAGCGAGATTTCGCCGGGCCGCGGCTGCGATCCGCCCCCGACGAGCGCTACCGCGGACGCGGTGTGGTGCGGCGCGCGAAACGCGCGGAGCTTCCAGGTCGCAGCGTCGGTGCCGACTCCGGCCACCGAGCGCACCGCGGCGAGCTCGAGCGCTTCGGCTTCCTCGAGCGGCGGCAGGATGCCGGCAAGCCGGCTCGCGAGCATCGTCTTGCCGGTGCCGGGCGGTCCGATCAGGAGCAGATGATGCGCACCGGCCGCGGCAATCTCGAGCGCGCGGCGCGCCAGCTGTTGTCCGCGCACGTCGACGAGGTCCGGCGCCCGTGCGATCGCCATCGCCTGCGCGAGGTCTGCCTCGGCGGACTCCGCGATCGGCAGCTCGCAACGGCCGGCAAGATGCGCGCAGACCGCGAGCAGCGAGTCGGCGACGCGCACGTCGGCGTCGCGCACGAGCGCGGCCTCGCCGCCGTTCCCGCGCGGCACGACCACGCGACGACCCGCGCGCGCCGCGCGCAGCACGGCCGGCAACACGCCATGCACCGGGCGCAGTTCGCCCGACAGCGCAAGCTCGCCGATGAATTCATGCTGCGCGAGCGCGTCGCGCGGGATGCCGCCGTTCGCGGCGATGATGCCGAGCGCGATCGGCAGATCGAAGCGGCCGCCGTCCTTGGGCAGATCGGCCGGCGCGAGGTTCACGGTGACGCGGCGCTGCGGATAGTCGAGCTGCGCGTTGAGAATTGCGGCACGCACGCGATCGCGCGCTTCCTTCACGGCCGTCTCGGGAAGACCGACGATCGACGTGCCGGGCAATCCGCCGGAAAGATGGACTTCGCAGGTGACGAGCGGCGCAGCCACGCCGTCCTGCGCGCGGCTGTAGACGACGGCGAGGGTCATATGAAGTGGTTACGAAAAGTCGCCCGCTGCCCCGCCAGGGGTGAGCAGCGCGAGCAGCAGGCGTCCCGGGAAACCGGTGCGCGATTTCCGCGCGGAACCGCTCGAGAGCCAACCGTCTCGATCGGCCGCCCGAGTACTGCAAAAGCGACTTGCGACTCTGCTGGAAAGCGGCCTCGGGCCGCTTCCCGGATGGCTTCAATGCGACGGCCGCGGCAGCGATGCGCCGAGCGCGCGCTCGAGATTCGCGACCTGCTGCTCGAGCTCCTCGATCTTCTCGCGCGTGCGCAGGAGCACGCAGCGCTGCACATCGAATTCCTCGCGCGTGACGAGATCGAGCTCGCGCAGGCCCGATTGCAGCGCACTGCGGAAATTCGCGGTCAGATCTTCGCGCGCCTCGCGGAGGCCGGGCGGCACCAGCGCCGCCAGACGCTGCGCCAGATCATCGATCGACTGGACATTGACCATGCGAGTCTCACCCCGTTGCGTGGGCGGGTCGAAGCGTCCGGCCTCGCCCGTTTCCTGATTGCTCGAGCCCGTTTCCGGGCCCTGTGTCGAACGCGCCAATCAACACCTCCGTGTGCGGACATTGTCCTCCAGGTTGGCCGGCGGCGAGCATCTGCAAGCCGCCGGCCTGCATCCTTGCGGCGTCCTTCCGTGGACGCGTGTCCTCCCCACGGCAGCGACTCTACGCTGCCGCTCGCAACGCGCCATCGGCTCGATTCGGAAGTGCGTGTAGGAAACTTCCTACCGTCCGCAATCCCGACTAGAGTGTCCCGGCCGCCGCGATGAGGCCGCTGCGCGCGCCCGCCGATCCGCGAGAGGAATCCGATCGATGAAGATGGTCATGGCGATCGTCAAGCCGTTCAAGCTCGACGACGTGCGCGAGGCACTCGCCGAAGTCGGCGTGCAGGGCATCACTGTCACCGAAGTGAAAGGCTTCGGCCGCCAGCGCGGCCACACCGAGCTCTATCGCGGCGCCGAATACGTCGTCGACTTCCTGCCCAAGATCAAGATCGAAGTCGCGGTCACCGACGATCTCCTCGAGCGCGTCGTCGACGCGATCCAGCGCAGCGCGAACTCGGGCAAGATCGGCGACGGCAAGGTATTCGTGTGGCAGCTGGATCAGGTGGTGAGGATACGGACGGGGGAATTGGATGCGGATGCGTTGTGAGTGCTTAAGAACCGGCAGCCGGTAACCGGGAGCCGGAAAGACAAAGACCTCGCGCTCTCCGGCTACCGGCTACCGGTTGCCGGCTACCGTCTTCCCCGCATCACCGCACCAAAATCCACACCCCCAACCCCGCAAACAACACCGCCGCCGCAATCCGCGCCGCATTCAACGGCAGCTTCGACGCAAAGCGCGACCCGAGCCAGACCACCGGCACGTTCGCGAGCATCATGCCGATCGTCGTTCCGGCGACGACCTGCCAGAGCGGGCGGTACTGTGCGGCGAGCACGACCGTCGCGATCTGCGTCTTGTCGCCCATCTCGGCGATGAAGAACGCGATCGACGTTGCGAGCAGCACGCCGTGGCGCGCCCCGCGTGCGGCGTCGGCAGCGTCGGCGCGGTCCGGCTTCAGCGTCCAGAGCGCGACCGCGAAAAAGCTCAGTGCAACGATCCACCTCAGTATTTCAGGCGTCAGATACGTCGCGACGAGCGCACCGACCGAACCTGCGATCGCGTGATTGACCAGCGTCGCCACGAGAATGCCGGCGCAGATCGGCCACGGCTTGCGGTACTTCGCCGCGAGGATCAGCGACAGCAGCTGGGTCTTGTCGCCGATCTCGGCGAGCGCGACGGTCGTCGTCGAAATCAGGAAGGTCTGCATGGAAGCTCCGGCGGGCTGGGATGTTCGACGCAATGGTTCACTGCGTGCCGTCCCGGCCCGGGCGCGGCACGCATGAACCAAAGGTCTCGCCGGACATCGCTGTCGCGCGCGCCATGGCGTCACCGCCAAGTATGTTGACGCGCGTCCCGCGGCAGCTCGCCGCAGTCGGCTACTCCCCAATGGAGCGGCGCGCAGTTTAGGGGCGCCGCGCGGCGTCTTCAAGACCCGCCGTGTCGGCTTGCCGGTTCTGGGCGAACAGCGCAAAGTGACGCAGCATCCGGACATCGGGAAGGCAGCGATGGAATATCGCCGGCTCGGCTCGTCGGGCCTCCAGCTCTCCGCGCTCTCGTTCGGCGCGTGGGTCACGTTCGGCAACCGCATCGGTCGGTCCGAGGCGCGCAAGCTGCTCGCGCTCGCGTTCGATCGCGGCATCAATTATTTCGACAACGCCGAAACCTACGCGGCCGGCGAAGCCGAGCGCGTGATGGGCGATGCGCTTGCGGACCTGCGCCTGCCGCGCGATGCCTGGTGCGTATCCAGCAAGGTGTTCTTCGGCTCGGCGCGCGAGCCGAAGCCGACGCAGCGCGGTCTCTCGCGCAAGCACGTCGTCGAGGCGTGCCATCAGGCGCTGACGCGGCTGCGCGTCGAGTATCTCGATCTCTATTTCTGCCACCGGCCCGATCCGGACACGCCGATCGAGGAAACCGTCGCTGCGATGGACATGCTCGTGCGCCAGGGCAAGGTGCTGTACTGGGGCACGAGCGAGTGGCCTGCCGAGGCGATCCGCACCGCGCACCGGATCGCGCGCGCGAATCATCTGACGCCGCCGCAGATGGAGCAGCCGCAGTACAACCTGTTTCACCGCGAGCGCGTCGAGGTCGAGTACGCGCCGCTGTATCGCGAGCTCGGACTCGGCACGACGATCTGGTCGCCGCTTGCTTCGGGACTCCTCACCGGCAAGTACAACGACGGCGTGCCGCGCGGCTCGCGCATGGATACGCCGGGCTACGAGTGGCTGCGGCGCAACCTCACCGAAGGCGAAGGTCCGGCGCGCATCGCCAAGGTGAAGCGCCTCGCGGTCGTCGCGAACGAGCTCGGCGTACCGCTCTCGCAACTCGCGATCGCGTGGTGCCTC
>DAISJF010000075.1:0-7884 GCA_036821625.1 Rhodanobacteraceae bacterium | reverse complement strand
TGAATGGCGCGCGGATCGTGCAATAGTCGAGCTGGACCTGTGCGCCCTGCACGCCGGCGCGCGCGAGATCGACCTGCTTGCGCTGCGATTCCACCTGCGCGGTCTGCATCTCGACCTGCGTGCGCGCGGTCTCGACGGCCTGCTCGGAGACGAGCTTGCGGCCGACGAGATCCTCGGCGCGCTTGAGGTCGCGCCGGTTCTGCGCGAGCTGCGACTCGAACTGCGTGAGCTGCGCCTGCGCGGCGTGCCACTGCGCGTTCGCTTGCGCGAGCGCGGCTTTTTGCGCGGTATCCTCGAGCAGCGCAAGCACCTGGCCGGCCTCGACATGCTCGCCCTCTTCGATCATGACCTGGGTCAGCGTGCCGGTGATCTGCGCCGAGACCGTCGCCTCGCGCCGTGCCGTGACGTAACCCGTAGCCTGCAGCACCGCGAGCGAACCCCCGCCGTTGCTCGCCGGCGCGAGCGCATTCGCAGTCTCGATCTCGAACGTCGTGCCGCCGCGCAGCCACCACCAACCGCCGCCGATCGCGGCGGCGAGCACCAGCAGCGCAACGATGACGCCGATCCCGATGCGGGTGCCGCGCGCAGGCGTTCGCTCCTCGCTGCGGTCGATGCGCAGCTGATGCAGCAGGTCGGATTTCTCCACTTCGTCTCATTCCCATCGACGCAGGGGGCGACAAGTCTGCCATAGAGTCGTAAGGCCGCCGCAACGCGGCAAGGCGAGGCGGTCACTTGGACTTCGTGACAACTGTCATGGCGGCGTCCAGCCCGCGGTCGCCAAGGTCGGCAATCGAGCAATCGCGTGCGGTGCGAATTGACGTTGCCGCGCCTGCGGTGTCGAATCGTCGGATGAGCGGCGCTTCGGCCGGTTATTCCGGCAAACCCGTCTGGCAGAAGCTCGGCCTCACGCCCGCGACGCGCGTGCTCGTGCGCGATGCGCCTGCGGACTATGCGCGCATGGTCGGACTGCGCAAGACGGAGCTCAACCAGGCTTCCCTGCGAGGAGCGTTCGACGTCGCGCACGTGTTCGCGACGTCGGCAAAGGCGCTGAGCGCCGAGATCGTCGCGTTGAGCAGACGCCTGCCCGCGAACGGCGTGATCTGGGCGTCGTGGCCCAAGAAGACCTCGAAAATCGCGACCGACATCACCGAGGACACGGTCCGCACGATCGCGCTGCCGCTCGGCCTCGTCGACGTGAAAGTGTGCGCGATCGATACCGTCTGGTCGGGCCTCAAGCTCGTCTGGCGGCGCAAGCACCGCGCCGGCAAGAGCTGAATCCGCCGCGCTGCTATCCTGCGCGCCTGCCCTGACCTGGATTTCGTTTCATGCCCTACGTGTTCGACGCGCCGCGCGTCGCGAGCCTGCCGGTCGTGGGCAGCAACGCGGTGTTTCCGATCCATCGCGTCTACTGCATCGGCCGCAACTATGCCGACCACGCCAGGGAAATGGGCGCGACCGTGGATCGCGCGAACCCGGTTTTCTTCTGCAAGCCCGCCGATGCCGTCGTCGCCGACGGAGGGGACATCGCCTACCCGCCTGCTACGGCCGACCTGCATCATGAAGTCGAAATGATCGTCGCGCTCGCCAGCGGCGGCCGCGACATCCCGGTCGACCGCGCGCTCGATCACGTGTTCGGCTACGGCGTGGGCCTCGACCTGACGCGGCGCGATCTGCAGGCCGTCGCGAAAGCCAGGGGCATGCCGTGGGATTCGGCGAAGGCATTCGACCAGTCGGCTCCGGCCTCTGCGCTGCGCCGCGCCGACGAGGTCCGCCACCCGCGCACGGCGCGACTGACGCTGTCGGTCAACGGTGAGCTGCGCCAGCGTGCGGACATCGCCGACATGCTGTTCACGGTGCCCGAGATCATCCACGAGCTGTCGAAGCTCTGGACGCTCGCCGCCGGCGACCTGATCTTTACAGGTACGCCCGCCGGCGTCGCCGCGCTGGCCCGCGGGGATCGGTTCCGCGCCGAGCTCGAAAACGTCGCAGTGCTGGAGGGCCGCGTGATCTGAGCCGGCGACGATGCATGTAAGAAATCGGTAGCGGTGACCAACGGTAGCAATGCTCCGCAGTTGCCTTCCGGCTTACGGCTACCGGCTTACGGCTACCGGCTTTACGGCTTACGGCTACCGGCTCACGGCTCCCGCCGTTTCAATTCTCCACGACTCCCCGCGCCGATCGGGTATACAGTCCCGCCCCGTCTCTGCTGAAACATCCGGAGGGAACATGAGCATGCTTTCGGAGTTCAAGGCTTTCGCGATGCGCGGCAACGTCATGGACCTCGCCGTCGGCGTGGTCATCGGCGCCGCGTTCGGCAAGATCGTGAGCTCGCTGGTCGATCAGATCATCATGCCCCCGATCGGCCTTCTCATCGGCGGCGTCGATTTCTCGGCGTACAAGTGGGTGCTGAAGGCGGCCGGGCCCGACGGCAAGGGCGAGGTCGCGCTTCAGTTCGGCGCGTTCTTCAACACGATCATCCAGTTCGCCATCATCGCGATTGCGATCTTCCTCGTGGTCAAGCTGATGAACCGACTGATCCGGAAGGAAGAAGCCGCACCCGCGGCACCGCCGGCCGATGTCGTGCTGTTGACGGAAATTCGGGACATTCTCAAAAGCCGGTAGCCGGGAGCCGGGAGCCGGGAGCCGGGAGCCGGGAGCCGGAAAGCATCGCGCTTTCCGGGTACCGGCTCATGACCGGACGCTTCCTTTTTTACCTGGGGCATTACCTTTCGCACGCCGCCCGGCGCGGCCGTGACTGCGATCATTGCGGTCTTTGCCCTGGAGATCGCCATGATTCGGATGCTGCCGCTCGGTTTTGCTCTCGCCGCCACCGTGTCGCAGGCGGCGGAGACGCCGACGCGCATTCCCGACGCGGCACTCAGGACCGCGGCGACGCTGCGCGAGCGCGCGCTCGCCGACGACACCGCCTGGAATTTCGTCGAAGGGCTGACCACCGAAATCGGCCCGCGCCTCGCGGCCGGCGACAATGATGCACGCGCGCGCGACTGGGTCATCGCCAGATTCAAGGCGCTCGGTTTCGACAAGGTCTGGACGGAACCCGTCACGTATCCGAAATGGGTGCGACGCGCGGAGCACGCGGCATTGATCGCTCCGTTCGCGCAGCCGCTCGCAGTGCTCGCACTCGGCAATTCGCCGGGAACGCCCGGCGGCGGCATCCGCGCCGAAGTCGTCGCGTTCGATTCGCTCGACGCGCTGCGGGCCGCGCCAGACGATCGCGTGCGCGGCAAGATCGTCTATGTCGGACCCCGCATGCACGTCACGCGCGACGGGAGCGACTACGGCCGCATCGGTTCGCCGGTTCGCACGAAGGGTCCGTCGCTCGCCGCGAGCAAGGGCGCCGCCGCGTTCCTGCTGCGTTCGGCCGGCACCGACAACAACCGCCTGCCGCATGCCGGCGTCACCGATTTCGAGACGGGAGTTGGGCCGATTCCTGCCGCCGCGCTGTCGAATCCCGATGCGGACCTGCTCGAACACGTGCTCAAGCGCGGCCAGCCGACCACGATCGAGCTCATGCTCGACTGCGGTATCGAAGGCAACTACACCGGCGCGAACGTGATCGCGGAGCTCAAGGGTCGGGAGAAGCCGCGCGAATACTTCGTCATGGGCGGCCATCTCGACTCGTGGGATCCGGGTACTGGCGCGATCGACGATGGCGCCGGCGTCGCGATCGCGACCGGCGCGGCGCATTTGATCGCGGCACTGCCGCAGCGCCCGCGCCGCAGCGTGCGCGTCGTCGCATTCGCGAACGAGGAAGCCGGGCTCTTCGGCGGCAAGGCGTACGCCGCCGCGCACGCAAAGGACATCGGCGAGGCCGTCATCGGCAGCGAGTCCGACCTCGGCGCCGATCGCATCTGGCAGATCACGGCCAGCGTGAAGCCATCCGCGCGCAACGCGATCGACCGGATTGCGGATGCATTGAAGCCGCTCGGCATCGAATACGACGCCACCGCGGCAGGCCGTGGCGGCTCGGACCTTTCCGCGGTGCACGCGGTCGGCATGGCCGCGATCTCGCTGCGCCAGGACGCGACGCGCTATTTCGACTGGCACCACACCGCGAACGACACGCTCGACAAGATCGATCCGCAGCAGCTGCGCCAGAACGTCGCCGCGTATGCGGTCGTCGCCTATCTCGCAGCGCAGGCGGACGGCGATTTCGGCTCCGCGCCCGGTGCGTTTGCGCAGGACGAGACCGAGTGATCGCGTCGATGCGCGCGTGAACTACGCGCCGGCGAAGTTGATGCCCGACGCATAGCACATCGACATCAGCGCAAGCAGCGCGGCGAATACGCTCCACATCGCGATTTCGATCTCGCGGTTGCGTGTCCACGCGCCGAGCGCGATCGCGAACGGAAACAGGCCGATCGCATAGCGTGCGCCCGACATCACGGTCGCGGTGCCGAGCGGCGCCGCGAGCCCGAGCGCGAGGAAAATCGCGAGCGCGAACCGCCGCCGACGCGCGAGCCAGATCGCGGCCGCGACGCCGGCCAGCATCGATGCCGCGTTCAGCCAGCGAAAATTCCAGCCCTCGATGACCCAGTCCCAGCGCCGCAGCGCCCCTGCGATCGCCTCCGCGGTCGGCTGCGCAGGCCGCGCGAAGGCACTCTGGATGTGCACGAATGCCAGCGCGTCGCCCGTCACGGTGTGCAGATAGGCCGCGAAACCGGCCAGTGCGATCGGCGCCGCCGCAAGCGCGATCCACGCCGTTATCGGTGCTCGATGTCGCGCCTGCCAGAGCAGGATGCCGAGCGCCGGCAGCAGAAAGAGACCGCTGATCCGTGTCAGCGCGGCCAGCGCCGCCAGCAGACCCGCGGACCACCAGCGCTCGCGCAGCGCAACCAGGAAACAGGAGGCGCTGAGCAGCAGGAACAGCGATTCGGTCCACGGCAGCGCAAAGAAGTAGCTGACCGGAAACAGCGCGAGCGCGAGGACGGCGCGGTCGGCGATGGGCGCATCGAATTCGAGCGCGAGTGTCAGCCGGTGCACGACAACGAGCGCTGCGAAGAACAACAGATTCGCAAGCGCGATGCCCGTCAGCGCGAATTCGCCGGTCACGGCCGACGCCGCGCGCCAGAGCAGCGGATGCAGCGGAAAGAACGCCCAGTTGTGCTGCGCGCTCGCGTCGAACGGACCTGCGTCGTAGCCGTGCTCTGCGATCGTCGCGTACCAGCTCGCGTCGTAGGAACGCACGAGACCCGCGAGCGCGTCGCCGAAACCCGGCGCGGTCAGCACGAGCTTGGGTTCCCACCAGTTCGGCTCGGTTTCCGCCGACGGCGTCGGATACTGCAGTACGCCGAACCAGACCGCGAAGATCAGCGCGCGCGAAAGCACGAATGCGAATGCGACGGCTCCCAGTGTGCGCGAGATCGGCGTGCTCGCGGCAATGCCACGCGGCGCGACCTCGGGCATCGCCTCGTCGCCGAGGGGTTCCGGCGACGCAGCGTCGCTCATCGTCGCGCTCCCGGCTTTACCGGCGCCGGCGCATGCTGCCGCCAGTATTCGCCGAGCACGACGGCGACGCTGGCCGCGACGTTCAGACTATCGATTGCGCCGCTGCCCGGTATCGTCAGGCGCAGGTCGGCCGCCTCGATCAGAGCGCGATGCATGCCCTCGCCTTCGGCGCCGAACACGAGCGCCAGACGCGGCGGCAGATGCGTGCCGTACAACGGCTCGCCGCCGTGCGGAACGGTCGCCGCAACGGCGTAACCGGCCGCGCGCAGTGCATCGCGCGTGCGCGCCGAGCCCGGCGCGCGTGCGAGCGGCACGATTTCCGCGGCACCCTGTGCGACGCGCGCCGCCGCGCCCGAAACCTCGAGCGATGTCTCTTCGGGCACGATCACGCCCGCTGCGCCGAAATGCGCGGCGCTGCGCAGGAGCGCTCCGAGATTGTGCGGATTGCCGACGCCGTCGAGCCAGAGCACCAGCGATGGCGCCGGCGCCGAGCGCTGCGAGCCGAGGAGTTCGGAGAGTTTGAGCGGCGTGCTGCGGACGATCTCGAAGCAGACGCCTTCGTGATGGCGCGAGCCGGTCAGCCGGTCGAGATCGTCCGACTCGACGACGCGGTAGCCGAGGCGGTGCTTCACGCACCAGGCCAGCACCGCCTTCAGCGCAGGAATGCGCGCTTCGGTCAGGTAGACCTTGCGCAGCGCCTCGGGTCGCTTCGCGAATGCCGCGAGGCATGCATTGAGACCGTACAGGGGCGTCTCGGGAGCTGTACCGTCTTCGTCACGGCGTGCGCGCGGCCGAGGCGCCGATGCGGGATCGGACGACGCGGAACGGCGCGACGACGGGACTGGCTTTCGCATGCGCGCATGCTACACGACGTGCGCGCAGCGCCCGATGACACGGCTCAGTGGTCGGCTACAACCGCCGGCGCCGCCGCGTTTCGCACTGGTCTCAGCAGAAGCAGCAGCGGAATCGCGACCGCGGTCATCACCATCATCAGCCAGAAATCGTTGAGGAACGCGATCGCCGAGGCCTGGCGCGTGACTTCGCCGTTCAGCGCGGCGAGACCGGACGTGGTGTTCGCGCCGAGCAGCGTCGTCATCTGCGCCGCATTTTCGCCGTACGGCGTCAGGCGCGACGCGATCTCGGCGTGGTTGATCTGCGTGTTGCGCGAAAGCAGCGTCATCACGATCGAGATGCCGACGCTCGAGCCGATGTTGCGCATCAGGCTGAAGATGCCGGCGGCTTCGGTGCGCGCGCTCATCGGCAGCGTCGAGTACGCGACCGTCGAAATCGGTACGAACACGAGACCGAGGCCGAGGCCCTGGATCACGCCGCTCGTCACGATGAGCCTTTCCGGCACATCGAGGCTGAAGTGCATCATCTGCCACAGCGAGTAGACCGTAAGCAGCATGCCGATCCCGGCGAGCACACGCGCGTCGGCGCCGCGCGCCATGAGGCGTCCGACCAGCATCATCGCGATCAGCGTGCCGATGCCGCGCGGCGCGAGCAGCAGGCCCGTCGTCACCACCGGATAGTTCATGAGGTTCTGCAGGAACGGCGGCAAGAGCGCCATCGTCGCGAACAGCACCACGCCGAGCACGAAGATGAAGACGTTGCTGGCGAGGAAGTTCCGATCCTTGAAGAGGCCGAGGTCGAGGAACGAGCGCTCGCGCGTCTTCCAGTGCACCGCGTAGAGATAGAAGCCGAGGAAGGCGAGCGCGGCCTCGATCTGGATCTCGGTCGAGCCCCACCAGTCCTTCTGCTCGCCGCGATCGAGGCAGAGCTGCAGCGCGCCGATGCCGATCGCGAGGAACGCGAAGCCGCGCCAGTCGAAGCGCGACGGACGTGTCTCGTCGGTCGGGAGGCTCGCGGCGACGCCGAAAAGCGCCAGCGCGCCGACCGGCACGTTGATCAGGAACACCCAGTTCCACGAGTAGTTGTCGGTGAGCCAGCCGCCGAGCGGCGGCCCCAGGATCGGACCGACCATGACGCCCATGCCCCAGAGCGCCATCGCGGCGCCGTGCTTCTCGCGCGGATAAACGTCGAGCAGCGTCGACTGCGACAGCGGCACCAGCGCGGCGCCGAAGAGGCCCTGCAGCAAACGAAATGCGACCATCGCGCCGATGCTCGTCGCCATGCCGCAGAGGACCGACGCGAACGTGAAGCCCGCGATCGCGATCAGCAGCAGCCGACGCCGGCCCATGACCGATGCGAGCCAGCCGGTCGCCGGCGTCGCGATCGCGGCGGCGACGATGTACGAGGTCAGCACCCACGAGATCTGATCCTGCGTCGCCGACAGCGAGCCCTGCATGTTCGGCAGCGCGACGTTCGCGATCGTCGTGTCGAGCGCCTGCATCAGCGTTGCGAGCATGACCGAGACGACCAGAAGGCCGCGGTTGGCGACTTCGCGATGGGTGG
>DAISJF010000074.1:0-7887 GCA_036821625.1 Rhodanobacteraceae bacterium | reverse complement strand
CGCGACGGCCGCACCATCTACCGGATCGAGGACGATATCCCGGTCATGCTGGCTGACGAAGCGGTCGGGACCGCCCAGATCGCCGACTTTCCACGAACCTGACTTGGGTCGGTCGGCCCGGCTTTTTCACCCTTCATCGCCCCCGACGGACCGTTCGTGACGGAAATCACACCGCCTTAACGAATCTCTTCTATATTGTGCGACAAGGTTCAGCGTCTTGGTTGGCAAGACGGCTGAGGACTGCCGCCGAATGACCGCCCCGAAAGACACGCAGAGAGTCGTCGACCTTTCGCAGCGGCAAGGTGTTGCCGGCGGCGGCGATCGGCTGGGCGAGCTGCTCAAGCTCGTCCGCGGCATCGCTCAGAAACGCATCAACGGGCTCGTCTCGACGCTGTTCGAAAACGTCGACGACGCGCTGTTCGATCTTGCCGAGCGCGCCGGCAGCAACGCGTTGCAGACCGAGTTCTTCGACGGCATGCGCGAGGTGCGCAAGAAGCGCCAGCTGGTCGAGCGGCTGTTTCAGGAACAGGCCGCCAAGAACTTTGCTGAGTTCGCCGAAGGCAAGCTGAAATCGGTGAAGCCCGAAGCGGCGCCGCAGGCGAACGGCGGCCTGTCGCTGGTCGACGATCAGGAGCTCGAGGAATCGCTGGCCGTGTCGAGCATGGTCGCCAAGGCGGAGAACCGCCTGCAGCGGTCGCTCTATCAGATCAATCAGCGCCTCGGCGTGATCATCGGCGGCGGCAAGGTCGAGGATGCGAACAATCCGATCGGTCCTGCCGTGCTTGGTCAGGCCTTCCGCACCGCGGTGCGCGAGTTCCAGGTCAACGTCCAGGTCAAGCTGATCGTCTACAAGCTGTTCGACCGCTACGTGATGGCGGGTCTCGATCCGCTGTACGAAGAAGTCAACATCGAGCTGATCCGCGCAGGCGTGCTGCCGCAGATCCGGCATGTGCTTCCGCACGGAAGCCGCCCGATCCCGCCGCCGGCCGGCGCGCACGGGCCGCTGCCGCCCGGAGCAGCGGGGCTGCCCGGACAGTCGTATTACGACACCGCCGCCGCCGAGCTGCAGGCCGAGCTGTACAGCACGCTGCGCTCGCTGCTGGCGGGCCGCCACGGACGCATGGCGAGCGACTACACCACGGCGTCCGCAGCGCCGGGGCTCAGCGCGACCGAGCTCCTCAGCGCGCTGACGATCCTGCAGAACCAGTCGGCCACGACGCAGCAGCGCATCGATCCGATGACCGACGCCGCGCAGGTCGTGCAGCAGCTCAAGCAGGAGCTGCTCGAGCAGGTGCACAAGCTGTCCGGCGAGACCAAGCCGCACCACGTCTCCTCGGCCGACGAGGACACGATCGATCTCGTCGGCATGTTGTTCGAATTCATCCTGCAGGACCGCAATTTGCCGGCGCAGATCCAGGCGCTGCTCGGCCGTCTGCAGATTCCGTATCTCAAGGTCGCGATTCTCGACAAGCATCTGTTCGCGCAGAAGACGCATCCGGCGCGCCGGCTGCTCGATGCGCTGGCCGATGCCGGCAAGAGCTGGTCCGAGGAATCGGACAAGGATCACCGGCTGTACGACCGCATCCGCCAGGTCGTCGAAGCGATCCTCGGCGATTTCGACGACGACGTCGGCGTGTTCGAACGCGAGCTGGCCGCGTTCACCGGTTTCATGGAGCAGTACCACCGGCGCGCGGAGATCGCCGAACAGCGCGCCGCCGAGGCGACGCGTGGTCGCGAGAAGCTCCAGGATGCGCGGCGCACGGCCGCGCGCGAGATCCTGCAGCGCATCGAGGAGCGCAACCTGCCGCCGGTCGTGCACGCGGTACTGTCGCGGCCGTGGGCGAACTATCTCGTGCTGACGCTGCTGCGGCAGGGCGAGAATTCGGACGAGTGGAAGAACGCGCTGCGCTTCGCCGACGAGTTCGTCTGGAGCGCGCTGCCGAAAACGAATGATCTCGAGCGCACGCGCCTGCGCGCGCTGCTGCCGCAGCTCGAGAAGGCGCTGCGTCACGGCCTGGCGACCGTTGCCTACCATGACAACGACGTCAAGCAGCTGATGCAGGAGCTTTCGCAGTTCTACCAGCGGCTGCTCGACGGCGAAAAAGTCGAAGTGAAGACCGCCAAGGAAGTCATCACAGCCGGCGCGGCCGCGGCGATGCCGCCGGCCAACGACGCCGTGCACGACCTCACGCCCCCCGATGCGGCGGCCACCGCGGCGACGCCGACGCAGAGCCCCGTCGAGGAGATCGTGCTCAACAGCGGCGCGACCGAGAGCGCCGCGCCGGACGAGAACTATCCGGAAGACGACGAATTCCTGAAGACGGCGCGCGAGATCAAGGTCGGCACCTGGCTCGAGTTCGCCGATGAGCAAGGCAACCGCGAGCGCGCCAAGCTCTCCTGGATCAGCCCGATCAGTTCGAAATACCTGTTCGTGAACCGCCGTGGCCTCAAGGTCTGCGACAAGACCGTGTTCGCTCTCGCCGCCGAGCTGCGCCGCGGGACGACGATCGTGCTCGAAGAAGTACCGCTGTTCGATCGCGCGCTGGATGCGATCGTCGCGCGACTGCGCAGCGCGCAGCAGGCCGGAGCGGCCGAATCCGCGTCGCCGAAAGCGGCCACGACCTGATCGCCCCGTTTTTCCGGGAAGTCCCATCCACGCAACTCTTGCCGTATCCTCGGCGGCCCCGTCGCCGCCGATGGTCCGTCCGATGAACCCGCCCTCTCCCGCCATCGCGTTGCCGGCGCCGGAGGCGATCGAGCGCGACGTGCGGCGCGCGCTCGACGAGGACATCGGCAGCGGCGACGTCACCGCGGATCTGCTGGCGCCCGGCGCGGTCGCGCGCGCGCGCGTGATCACGCGCGAGAACGCGGTGCTTTGCGGATGCGCCTGGTTCGACGCGTGCTTTCATGCGCTGAGCGCGGAAGTTCGCATCGAATGGCTTGCCGGGGACGGCGCGCAGGTCTGCGCGGGCGGACTCTTGTGCCGGGTCGAAGGCCCGGCGCGTGCGCTGGTCACGGCCGAGCGCACCGCGCTCAACTTCCTGCAGACGCTGTCGGGCACCGCGACCGCAACCGCGGCGTTCGTCGACGCGGTGCGCGGCACGCGCACGAAGATCCTCGACACGCGCAAGACGCTGCCGGGTCTCCGGCTCGCACAGAAATACGCGGTGCGCGTCGGCGGCGGCAACAATCACCGCATGGGTCTGCACGATGCGGTGCTGATCAAGGAAAACCATGTCGCCGCCGCGGGATCGATCGCCGCCGCGGTCGCGCGTGCGCGCGTGCAGCATCCCGGGATCCTGGTCGAAACCGAAGTCGAGAACTTCTCCGAGCTGCGCGAGGCGCTCGCCGCCGGCGCGGACCGGATCATGCTCGACGAGTTCGAGCTGCATGAGCTCGCGCAGGCCGTCGCGGAAGTCGATGGTCGCGCGCCGCTCGAGGTTTCCGGATCGGTCGGCCTCGATCGCGTGCGCGCAATCGCGGAGACCGGCGTCGACTATGTTTCGATCGGCGCGCTCACCAAGCACGTGCACGCGATCGATCTGTCGATGCGGATCGAGCTCGTGCCGGCCGTCCGGGCGGCTGCGACCGGCTGATTCGCCGCATCCGAAACGAACACGATCGGCACGATCCGCTAGACGATCTCGAAGTAACGCAACGCGACGAACGCCGCGACTGCGATCACGACGATCGCGACGAGGATTCCGATCGCCTTGCCCGCGCCGGACCCGGCGGGTGGCGCGGGCTTGACCGCCTCCGCGCGCGCGGTGCCCTGCTGGCGCGCATCCATGCCGGGCGCAACGAGCAAGAAGCGCACCGTGTCGAGGCGCAGCTCTTCGCCGGGTTTCAGCACGCCGTTCTGGACGCGCTTGTCGTTGATGAACGTTCCGTTCGCCGAGTTCATGTCCTCGACCAGCACGCCGTCCGCGGTCACCTGCAGGCGTGCGTGATGGCGCGAGATTTCTTCGGCCGGCACCGGAATGTCGCTGTCGTTCTGCCGGCCGATCACCATCGTCCCGGTCAGCGCGAAGGTCTTTCCGAACGTCGCGCCGGACACGCCGCGCAACATGTATTTCGGCAGCGTCATGCGCACGCGCGTGCGCGCGGCTTCGTCGGCGGACTTCTTCGCCGACGGCGGCGGCATCGTAGGCGCGGCCGGACGATCCGAAGAAACGCGGCAGCCGACGCGACCGAACAGCAGCAGATCGCCCGGCTTCAACGGGGTCTCCTGCGTGATCTGGCGTCCATTCAGAACGGTCGGCGCGGCCGCGTCGATCGGTCGCACCGTGGTCTGGCCGTTGTGCGTCGCGAGCTCGCAGTGAAGCGCCGCGACGCCCGGCGCGGCCACCACGATCGTCGATTCCGCCGAAGAACCGACGCGCGCAACGCCTTCTTCGAGCACGATCGGCGCGCGTTCGCCATTCGGAAAAATCAGTTTCATCGCTTCCCCCTGTCAGCGCCGGCCGACGGAGAGCAATGCGGTGAAGATCGAACCGATTTCGTCATCGTCGACCGGCCCCTGCGCCTCCTCGACCCCGCCGGAATTGTAGCCCGGGAGCACGGGCCAAACCCGGCGCGCGGTCACGTTGCGACCGGGCCTCCCTTGTCAGGCGGTGTGCGCGACCGCACACTTCGATGCATGCTCGGAACCTGGCTTTTTCTGCTCGCGATGGCCTGCGCGGTCTGGATCTGGATGGACGCGCTCGGCGCGCGCGAGCGCGCGATCCGCTACGGCCGCGAGCTGTGCCGTGAAGCCGGCGTGCAATTGCTCGATCAGACCGTGTCGATGAGGCGCCTTCGCATCGAACGCATCGACGGACTGCCGACGCTGGTTCGGCGCTACGGTTTCGAAATCAGCCTCGACGGCAGCGATCGCCATCGCGGGCATCTGGATCTGCGCGGGCACGAGCTCGGTGCGTGGAGTCTGCCGCACGTCGCAAATCTGCGTGCCGTGCCGGATGTGGTAGTCCGCATCCACTGACGCAGGCGACCGCGGCGATCGGAACGGTCGCTACTTCACCACGCGCAAGTGCGGCTTCTTCAGCGAATCGTCCGGCTTCGACGGCGCAGGCGGTTCGGGCGGCGCGTTCTCGGCGGAGAACATCATGCCCTGTCCGTTTTCCTGCGCGTAGATCGCGAGCACGGCTGGCATCGGAATCTCGACGGGCTGGCTGACGCCGCCGAAGCGCGCGAGGAAGCGGATGCGCTCGTTGCTGATCTCGAACTGGGTGACGGCACGCGTCGCGATATTGAGCACGACCTTGCCGTCCTTCGCGGCGCCCGGCGGCACGCGCACGCCCGTATTCGTCGCGTCGACGAGGATGTACGGCGTGAGGCCGTTGTCGCTGATCCACTCGTAGAGCGCCCGCAACAGGTACGGACGGTTCGAGGTCATGGCGGTCGGCGAGGTCATGAGGCGATGCGAAGGTCGCGTTGCAGTGTACCGATGAAATCGTTCGTCACGGTCTGAGCAGTTTCTCTTCCGGTGTCAGGCTGCGCGTGAAGCCCTGGCTGCGGAATATGCGCTCGCCGTAGTCGGTGATCACGTGCGCCTCGCGCGGCAGCTGAACGCCGAGCGCGTCGAGCCGCCAGATCAGCGGCGCGAGAGCGCAGTCGGCAAGGCTCATCTCGGGGCTCAGGAAGAATCGCGAAGCCTTGAACGCGGACGCGTTCTTGATGAGCTCGTCGCGCAGAGACTTGCGCGCCGTATCGGCCGTGCGCCCGCCCGCCTCGATCTGATCGACCAGGGTCAGCCAGTCGTTCTCGATGCGCACGATCGCAAGACGCAGGCGCGCTCGCGACAGCGGATCGACCGGCATCAGCGGCGGATGCGGATAGCGCTCGTCGAGGTATTCGCAGATGACGCTGGTGTCGTAGAGGACGAGGTCGCGGTCGACCAGGGTCGGCACCGAGTTGTAAGGATTGAGGTCGAGCAGATCTTCGGGCGGATCGTCGAGGTCGACCGGGACGAGATCGTAGGTCACGCCCTTGGCGGCCAGGACCAGGCGCACGCGATGGCAATGGATGCAATCCCGAGCCGAATACAGGGTCAGGACCGTGCGTGAACGCTGACTCAAGGCCATTCTCGAACCCCCTCCCGGGAACCAGCCCGCCCCCGGCGAATGTACTACGCGCCCTGATTAGCGCCTAGCCGGATGGTTGGCGTGGAGCGCCGTGCGGCGGTGCGTCAAAACCGCCCGGAGCACGGCCGGAGATACCGCAAGCAGGTTTTTCGCCGAGGGCAGCGAATGCGCGGCGGGCCTTCGCGATCGAACCGCCGTCAGTGCACGTCCTTCCAGTACTCGTGCTTGAGGAGGTAGGCGATG
This sequence comes from Rhodanobacteraceae bacterium, assembly GCA_036821625.1. Classification (GTDB taxonomy): domain Bacteria; phylum Pseudomonadota; class Gammaproteobacteria; order Xanthomonadales; family Rhodanobacteraceae; genus Dokdonella_A. The sequence goes on along the minus strand of DAISJF010000074.1, from coordinate 1,561 downwards.
AACGTGAACAGGGCGAGGTAGAGCAGCACCCAGACGCCGATCGACGTGCGCTTGAGCGCCGCAGGCTCGCTGGCGTACTCGAGAAACGCGGTGATGTCGCGCACGGCCTGGTCGTACTGTCCCGCGCTGAGGCGACCCGGCGTGCGGATCTCGAGCTTTTCGACGGCGGGCTCGCCGCCTTCCTTCGCCGGATGCTTGTCTGCGACCTGCAGGCCCTGCAGCTCCCACAGCGCATTCGGCATCGAGGCGTTCGGGAACACCGTGTTGTTCCAGCCGAGCGGCCGGCTCGAATCGAGGTAGAACGACCTCAGATAGTTGTAGATCCAGTCCGCGCCTTTCGCGCGCGCTTCGAGCGTGAGGTCGGGCGGTGTCTTGCCGAACCAGGCGGCCGATTGCGCGGCCGGCATGTTGTTGACTGCGCGGTCGCCGATCTTGGCGCTGGTGAAGATCAGGCTGTCCGTGACGTCCTTTTCGTCGAGCATGAGGTCTTCGCCGATGCGCGAATAGCGCATGTACTGGAGGCTGTGGCAGCCCGAGCAGTAGTTGAAGAAGAGCCGCGCACCGCGCTGCACCGAGGCCGTGTTGTCGACGCGCACGTTGGCGGGCTCCATGCCCCCGCCTTCCGCGGCGCGGGCGATTCCGCCGAGCGACAGCGCGGCGATGGCAACGAACGCGAGCCTGCGCAGCATGCCGCTCCCGTCGATCGGGTTGCTGATGGCGATCTCAGTCATGGGTCGTCACCCGAAGCGGTACCGGTTTGGTCCTTTCCCTGCCGTAGCGCGTGTAAACCCAGAGGAAGACGAAGAACGCGAAATAGACGATCAGCCAGAAGCGGCCGAACGTGTTCTCGATCGTCGTCACGTTCGCGTCGGGTCCGAACCACTCCGGAATCTTCTCCGCCGTCACGCCCGCGCCGACCGATCCGAGCATCACGAACGACAACGCGAAGAGGCCGAGCGCGATCTTGTAGCCGAGCCCGCGATAGCGCACCGACTTGACGATGCCCTTGTCGAGCCACGGCACGAAGAACAGCAGCACGATGCCGAGGAACATCACGATCACGCCCGGCAGCTTGGCCGGAATCATGCGCAACATCGCGTAGAACGGCGTGAAGTACCAGACCGGCTTGATGTGCTCGGGCGTGGCGAGATTGTTCGCCGGGATGAAGTTGTCGGGCTCGAGGAACCAGCCGCCGAACGTCGGCGCGTAGAAGATGATGAAGGCCGCGAGCAGCAGGAAGAAGCCGGTGCCGAACAGATCCTTCACCGTGTAGTACGGGTGGAACGCGATGCCGTCGAGCGGCGTGCCGTCCGGCTTCTTCTTGTCCTTGATCTCGACGCCGTCGGGATTGTTCGAGCCGACCTCGTGCAGCGCGCCCAGGTGCAGCACGACCAGCAGCAGCAGCACGAGCGGCAGCGCGATCACGTGCAGCGCGAAGAAGCGGTTCAGCGTCGCATCGGCCGGCAGGTAATCGCCCATGATCCACTGCACGAGCGTGTCGCCGATCACCGGCACCGCGCCGAACAGCGAGATGATCACCTTCGCGCCCCAGAACGACATG
>DAISJF010000073.1:0-7933 GCA_036821625.1 Rhodanobacteraceae bacterium | reverse complement strand
GTCTATTCCGAGGTAATCGTCTAGCTCGTGACCAGCCGGGTCGCGGACAGCTGGGCCGCCGCGGACGGGGACGGTCAAGCGAGGGGTGGGGGCATCAGCGCCGGTTTCGGGCTCCTCATGCACGACAGCACGATCAGCGGGAACATCGCCGCAAGCGCGAACGGATTCGCGTTCGGGGGAGGCGCGCACACATACAAGTACGCCGAAATCAGCGGTTCGACCATCGCGTTCAATGAGGCCGGCTACCTTACTTATCCGGGCAACATCGGGGGCGTGTCGATCGTGGGATACGGCACGATTTCCGCGCCGGTCACGATCACGAACAGCACTATCAGCTACAACGTGGCGACGGGCGTGATCGGCGGGCTCTACACGAGCAGCCCGCTCAGCCTGCAGAACAGCACCGTGGTGTTCAACGCAGCGTACGGCCGCGGTGCCGGCGGCAACTACTTCGCCGCCGGCGTGCATGTCTACGAGACGAGCGCGAACCTGTCCAGTTCGATCATTGCGAGAAACCTTGCCGCGCGTTACGAGTTCGATCTGACCGGCTTCGGCGAGACCATCACGGGCAGCCGCAATCTCATCATGGGCTCGCTGATCTCGCCGCCGGACACGATCGTCGATGATCCCGAGCTCGGTCCGCTCCAAGACAACGGCGGGCCGACGCTGACGCACGCACTTTCGGCGACGAGCCCCGCGATCGACCGTGGCTCGGACAACGGACTCTCGTCCGATCAGCGCGGCCCGCCGTATGTGCGCGTCGCGGGCGCGGCCGCCGATATCGGCGCGTTCGAGCTGCAACAAAGTATCGACGATCGAATCTTCGCGAACGGTTTCGATCCGTAGCGCCGAATGGCGCTCGCCGGTCCCCTTCTTCGTATGGATGGGTAGAGGAGGCCAATATGAGCATCAGGCACCATCCACGTCTCGCGACGCTGTCGCGGACCTCGCTTTGTCTCGCTTTTTCGATGGCGCTCCAGACCGCGTCGTCGGAACCCTCGTTCGATCGGGTCGCCGAGGCGAGTACCGGGCTCACGGCACGCGCCGGTCGGGATGGCGCACCTCGGGTGCCGGAGGTGCTGCCGGTATTCACCTGTGCCGACACGGGACCGGGCAGTCTGCGTTCTGCGGTCGCGAGCGCCGTCAGCGGCGATACGATCGACATGAGGGGGCTGACCTGCAGCCTGATCACCCTCTCCACCGGCATCGTTGTCACGGTGGATACCCTGACCCTGCTCGGGCCGGGAAGCGACAGGCTTGCCATCACGAACCCGATTTCCGGCTCGGGGGCGATCGTGCACGACGGCTATGGCGTGATCGACCTGTTTGGTCTCTCGCTTCAAGACACGTACCGGTACGGCTTAGGCGGGTGCCTCTACTCGCGCGGCAGCGTGTATCTCGAAGACGTCACGGTGCAGCGGTGCAGTACCAAAAACGTCGTCTCCAATCCACAGACCGTTGCCGGTGGCGGCGTCTACGCGACGGGCATCGTCGCGCTCGAGCGCAGTCGCATCACCGAAAACATCGCCTCGGCCATATATGCGAATGCCTATGGCGCAGGTGTCTTCGCAGGCTTCGGTCTGGAGATGCACAACAGCACGATCAGCGAAAATCTAGCGGCAAGCGAGTATGACTTGGCTGTGGGCGGCGGCGCATTCGCATTGAAGTATGCATTGGTCGACGAGTCGACGATCGCCGGGAACCGCGCGGGCCTTCCGGGGGGATATCTCGGCGACGTCGGTGGGCTGGCCCTCTTCGGCTACGGCACGAACCCGACGTTGTCGGCGATCACGAACAGCACGATCTACCGGAACTACGCAGCGACCCTGATCGGCGGGATTTGTGTGAGCAGTCCGCTCATGCTCCGGAACAGCACCATCACCTCGAACTACGCCGGCTCCAACGGCATGCCCGGCAAGTACGTCGCCGCTGGCGTTCATGTCTACGAGACCAGCGCGGATATCTCAAGCTCGATCATCGCGAACAACAGCGCCGCGAACTACCCGTTCGATCTCAGCGGCTATGCGCAGACGATCACGGGCAGTCACAACCTCATCATGGCATCGCTGATCGCGCCGCCGGATACGATCACCGACGATCCCCAGCTCGGCGTTCTCGCCGACAACGGCGGTCCTACCTATACGCAGGCGCTTTCGCCCACCAGTCCCGCGATCGACCGCGGGTCGGACAACGGGCTCACGTCCGATCAGCGCGAGCCGCCGTACGTGCGTGTCGCCGGCGCGGCGGCGGATATCGGTGCGTTCGAGCTGCAGGCAGACTTGGACGTGATCTTCGCCGACGGATTCGACTAGCTGCGGCGCGCCGATGCATCGGTCATCGTCCGTCCCGCGGCGACGACGCGTTGCGCGAGCGCACCGCCGATCCAGTAGCAAAGGTCCGCCGGACGCTGGACGTCCCAGACGACGAAGTCGGCACGCTTGCCGGCTTCGAGCGTGCCGCGATCATCGAGCCCGAGCGCGCGTGCCGCGTGCACGGTCGTGCCGCGCAGCGCTTCCTCGGGCGTCAGCCGGAACAGCGTGCAGGCCATGCTCATCGCGAGGCGCAGCGAGAGCATCGGCGAAGTCCCCGGGTTGAGATCGGTCGCGATCGCGATTGGCACGCCGGCTTGTCGAAACGCGCCGATCGGCGGCGGTTTCGTCTCGCGCAGCGCGTAGTACGCGCCGGGCAGCAGCACCGCGACCGTGCCGGCATCCGCCATCGCGCGGATGCCTTCTTCATTCGCATGCTCGAGATGTTCGGCCGAGCGCGCGCCGAACTCCGCGGCGAGCGCTGCGCCGCCGAAATCCGTGAGCTGATCCGCGTGCAGCTTGACCGGCAGGCCGAGCTCGCGCGCGCGCTCGAACACGCGCCGCGTCTGCGCGGGCGTGAATGCGATCCGGTCGCAGAACGCATCGACGGCATCGGCGAGTCCTTCACGAGCCACCGCCGGCAGGATGCGATCGCAGATTTCGTCGACGTACGCGTCGGCGCGATCCTTGAACTCGGGCGGCAACGCATGTGCGGCGAGCAGCGTCGTGCTGACGCCGATGCCGAGCGTCTCGCCGATGCGACGCGCGACACGCAGCATGCGCCGCTCGCTGTCGAGATCAAGGCCGTAGCCCGACTTGATCTCGATCGTCGTGACGCCGTCCCTGACCAGACCGCGTGCACGCGGGAGCGATTGCGCGAGCAGCGACTCCTCGTCGGCCTCGCGGGTAGCGCGCACCGTCGACAATATCCCGCCGCCCTGGCGCGCAATGTCTTCGTAGGTGGCGCCGCCCAGACGGAGCTCGAACTCGTGCGCGCGGTCGCCGCCGAAAACGAGGTGCGTGTGGCAGTCGATCAGGCCCGGCGTGATCCACGCGTTGTCGACGGATTCGACCTGCACGGCGAGCGCATCGGGCCGATCGGGCAGCTCCGACATCGCGCCAGCGAACGTGATCGTGCCGTCGTGGCAACCGAGCGCCGCGCGTTCGATCGCGCCGCAGGCCGTACCCGTGTCGGTCAGCGTGGCGAGGCGCGCGTCGATCAGCAGCGTGTCCCAGCGGGGGTTCATGCGGCGATGTCCTTGGCCCGACGGGATCGGCAGGCGTGGGCTAGCGTAGTTTCCGTTCGGGTCCGCCGACAAGTCGGGCGAAGCTGGCAATGCCGCCGAGGCGCAGCTAGGCTCGCGTCTTTCCGATCAGGTTTTCGATCATTTTTTTCCAAACAGGATCGTGCATGACGACGGTTTCGCGCTTTACGGAGCATGCCTGGCTGCCGGACGGGTTCGCGGATCATGTTCGCATCGAGGCTGGCAGTGCTGGTGCGCTGACGAACGTCGTCGCGAAGGCCGAGCCGCGCGCCGATGACTTGCGCTTCGGCCGTTTCGTGTTGCCCGGGATGCCGAATCTGCATTCGCACGCGTTCCAGCGCGCAATGGCCGGGCTCGCCGAGCGGCAGTCCAACCCGGACGACAGCTTCTGGACCTGGCGCGAGGTCATGTACGCGTTCGCCGGCCGCATCGGCCCGGACGAGCTGCGCGCGATCGCGGCGCAGCTGTACGTCGAGATGCTGAAGGCCGGCTACACGCAAGTCTGCGAATTCCATTACCTGCATCATCAGCCCGATGGCAGCCCTTACGCGGATCCCGCCGCGATGTCGCTGGCGCTGATCGAAGCCGCCGACGAGACCGGAATGGGTCTCACGCTGCTGCCGACCTTGTACATGAGCGGCGGATTCGACGGTCGTCCGCTGTCGGAGCGCCAGCGGCGATTTCGCTACGATGTCGACGGCTATCTGCGCCTGCTCGAGCGCCTGCACGCGCTCGAATCGGCGCGGCTGCGCGTCGGCATTGCGCTGCATTCGCTGCGTGCGGTGCCCGAGGCGGCGATGCGCAGCGTGCTCGAATCGGGCCTGGCGCGCGATCGCCCGATCCACATCCATGTCGCCGAGCAGATCGGTGAAGTGCAGGATTGCCTCGCGATCCGCAACGCGCGCCCGGTCGAATGGCTGCTCGATCATGCGCCGGTCGACGCGCGCTGGTGCCTCGTGCATGCGACGCATCTCGCGGACGCGGAAATGCGCCGACTCGCCGCGAGCGGGGCCGTCGTGGGGCTTTGCCCGACCACGGAGGCGAATCTCGGCGACGGGTTGTTCCCGCTCAAGTCCTTCCTCGAAGCGGGCGGTCGGATCGGCATCGGCTCGGACAGCCACATTTCGGTGTCGACCGTCGAGGAGCTGCGCTGGCTGGAATACGGTCAGCGGCTGGCCACGCGGCGCCGCAACGTCGTTGCATCGCGCACATCGCCGAACACCGGCGAGATCCTGTTCCGCGTCGCACTCGCGGGCGGTGCGCAAGCCGCAGGCGTCGCGGTCGGCGCATTGCATGCCGGTGCGCGCGCCGACCTCGTGGTGCTGGACGACAGCGCACCGCTCCTGGCCGGACGCGATGCCGCACATCTCCTGGATACGTGGGTGTTCGCCGGAAATGCCAATCTGATCCGCACGGTTGTCGTCGGCGGCGAGACGGTGGTCAGCGATTTTCGTCACCGCGACGAAGAGCGCATCGCTGCGCGCTACCGCGCCGTCGTCGAGCGGCTGGCGCGAGCGGGATAACGCGTCAACGGCGTTTCGTGTCGGTGAGCATGTCGGACACGTCGGCGAAGTGGCCGTCGTTGGGCGCCGGTGTGATCGCGAGCAGGTGCGCGAGCAGCGGATAGACATCTACGTTGTCGAATTCGGCGACGCGCAGACCACGCCGGAATGCGGGGCCGTGCGCGACGAAGAGCGCGCGCATTTTCGGATCGTCGTTGTCGTAGCCGTGCTCGCCGAGCGAAAACCGCGTGCGCTTGCGCTCGTAGCCGCGCGTGGTGATCACCCAGCCGTCGTCGGCAAGGCAGAGCAGGGCCGGGATGCGCGGGTTCGAGCCGTAGTGCAGGCGCGCGGGCAATCGGAACTTGCGCCAGCAGCGCATGTGCGAGTGGTCTGAGAGGAGTCCGCGCTCGACGACATCGACGTGGCCGGCTTTCGGGTTCATGCCCGCGAGGATCCCGCCGGTGACGATGTCCACGTCGCCGACGTCGATCGAATCGTCGAGATAGATCACGCGTTCCGGCGACGTCGCGGTCATGCCGTGATCGGACACGATGACGAGATTGGTGTGCTCGAAGAGTCCGCGACTCTTCAATCCTTCGACCAGCCTTGCCAGTGCGGCATCGATTTCGCGCAGCGCGGCATCGACTTCAGGCGAATCGGGACCGTGATCGTGCCCCGCGTGATCGACCTGCTGGAAATAGAGCGTGTCGAAAATGGGTTTCTGCCCGGCGGGCAGGTCGAACCAGTTCAGCAGCGTGTCGACGCGCTGGTTGGGCGGGAGCTTCGCATCGAAATGCTGCCAATGACTCGGCCGCACACCGTCGATCGCGACATCGGAACCCGGCCAGAACATCGTCGCCGCATGCCGTCCTTGTTTCTCGACGCCGACCCAGAGCGGCTCGCCGCCCCACCAGGCGGGATCGGCGATGGTTGCGTCGTCCTTGTAGACGAAGGACTTGCCGGTGACCGGATCAACCATGCGGTTGTCGACGATGCCGTGATGGTCGGGATAGAGACCGGTTACGAGCGTGTAGTGGTTCGGGAACGTCAACGTCGGGAATGCCGGCTTCAGCGCATCGGCGCGCACGCCGTCCGCAGCCAGCGAAGCCAGCGTCGGCGTCACGCCGCGATCGAGATAGTCGGCTCGAAAACCGTCGATCGAGATCAGGATCAGAGGATCCGATCGGGCAACGTTTTCGGCGCGGCGCTCGGGACCCGTGCAGGCGCCGACGACGAAAGCGACGAGCAGAAGAACGAGACGACAGGCCACAGCCATGACGGTTCCGCGGACGGACGATCCGCCAATGGTGACGCAGGTGTGCTGCGAAAGTCTTGCCGTTCTGCGGCGCAGTGCGCCGCGCGCGTCAGGCGCGCAGCGCGCCGGCGCCGATGCGGCCGTCGATGCCGGCGATGCTCGGTTGCGCGACGAAGCGCCCGCCCGCCGTCGTTTCGTAGTTGCGGTACATCTCGAGCAGGCCGCCGTAGAGATGCAGCGTGATGGCGGCTCGCCGCGTCGAGAGATTGCTGCAGCGGTGCGCGTGCCCGCGCGTGCCGAGGAACGCGCAGGATTGCCCTTCTTCGAGCAGCGTCGTGCCGACGAAGCGCGGCTGCGGTCCGCCGCCCTCATCGACGATCTCGAAGTCATCGACGCTGAGCGTGCCCTGCAGGACCCATTCGATGCCCCACAGGCCATCGTGATCGTGAATCGGCGTCGAATAGCCCGGCGGCCAGACCATGATCAGGCCCGTATAGCGGCCGTCGGATTCGCGTTCGAACAGCCAGCGCGTGAGCGCGGTGGGATTGCGGTCGCAAAGCGCGCGCACGGCGCGACGGTCCTTCGGCGAATACCAGGCCGCGTCGCGCAAACCGCTCTGTACGCGACCGAGGCTGAAGTCTCCGGATTTCAGGCACGACGCCATGTAGGCGCGGACATTCTGGGTCACATCCAGCTCGATCGGCGACATGCGCACACCCCGGTTGTGCCCCTGCAGCGTCACTGCACCACAGCGCGCGTTAAAGCGTCGCTAAGCGGTTGCGCAAGGGTTTCGCATCGCTCGCGCGATGCGGTTAAAAAACAGGAGGAATGTCCGCTAAGCCATTGGCTCAAAAAGCCATGATGGCGCCAGAGCTTGCTACCGCGCGGTCAAAAATCGAAACCGCCGCGTGAAATGCGATCCGCGAACGCCTGCTGTACTTCGTAGGCGCCGATATCGGCTGCCGCGCCGGATACCCTCGCGTATCCGTCGCCGCGCTGATCGTTCGCGAGTGACAGCGGATTGCTGCCTGCATCGATCGCAGCGCTGCCGCCGGCGAGCGCCTGCGTCAAAGTGGGTCCGCCATTCGCGGCCAGCGGCAACAGCATTGGGTCGGCGGAGAGCGTGTCGCCGGGCAGATCGACACCGGGTGCGTTGGTAACGAGATCGTGCGAGCCCGTGACCGTCATGCCAGGCGGCCAAAGATCTTCCGGCGCATTGGCGGCGACGATCGTGCTTTCGAGCTCGATCGGGTAGTACGGGTAGCGGAAATAGATGCCGCCGCCGACCCCGCCGAAATTGTCCGCGATCGTGCTGTTATCGATGGACAGCGATCCGTAGGTGTTGGCGATGGCGCCGCCGGCCGCGGCGCTGTTGCCCGAGATCGTACTGTTCGTGATGGCAGCATTGCCGTAGCCGAGCAGGAACACGCCACCGCCATGTCCCGATGGTGCGGCGTTGTCGTACAGCGTGCTGTTGCGGAGCGTCAGACTGCCGCCGACGAGCTCGATCGCGCCGCCATCGTTGTATGCCAGGTTGGAGTGGAAGCTCGCGTATGAGATGAGGAGGTTGCCGCCGGCAGCCACGCCGGCGGCATTGTCCGC
>DAISJF010000072.1:0-8010 GCA_036821625.1 Rhodanobacteraceae bacterium | reverse complement strand
GTTCACGAGCTCGACGATTCCCTCGGCATAGACGCCGCCGCCGGCGACATCGTTGCCGCCGAGGAAATCCGTGGCCCGGCATTCGGAAACGACAGTGCTCTCGAGATACACGCTGCCCGTCGAGTAGATGCAACCGCCGGCATAGAGAGCCGTGGTGCCCCGAACGGTGATGTGACGCACGTAGAGCGTGCCGAAGCCCTGATGATTGATGGCTCCGAAACCGTACGGGCTCGTGATCGCGAGGCGGTCGCTGCCGGGCCCTAGCAGCGTCAACGCATCCATCGGTACGAGGAGCGGCCCCGAGTCGAGCGATATCACGCTGCAGGCGAGCGCGGTCATGTCGATCACATCGCCGCTGATCGCGCTCGCGACCGCGTCGCGCAGGCTGCCGGGCCCGGTGTCGGCACAGTTGAAAACGGGCAGCACGTCAGGCTCACGCCCGGGCTCGACATCGGTGGAGGCGGACACGGCGACGTGCGGCCCGCCAACGCCGCGGCCGGCCGGCTGCGGCAGGCGTGCGTACACACTCGACGCACCGAGCGCGAACGCGAGGCCGATCGAAGCCGCGAGCCGCGACCGCCTGGCCGGTCCAGTCAGGTCCAGATAATCCCCGTTCATGGATTCCGCTCCCGATCCTTGCTCGTGACGCGAATCGTTTCCGCTGGGAAAGCAACGCCTTCACCGGTTCATACGGCAAACGGATGCGACGACCGACACGGCGCTCGCGCTCGGTGTCGCGGTGCCCCGCTATACTGCGCGTGCCAATCTGACGGCAGGCGGGCGGTGGCAGGCGGGGACGTCACGTTACTGATCGATGCGGCCGGCAGCGGCGACGCAGCGGCGCTCAAGTTGCTGTTCGCGCGCGTCTACGATGAGCTCAAGGTGCTCGCCCGCAAGCAGCTCGCGGCTTCTTCGGACGCGACGCTGAACACGACCGGCCTCGTCCACGAGGCCTATCTCAAGCTGGTCCAGCCGGATGGACGCGGACTGCGCAGCCGTGTGCATTTTTTCGCGCTCGCGGCGAAGGCGATGCGGCAGATCGTGATCGACCATGCGCGCGCGCGCCTCGCCGACAAACGCGGCGGAGAGCATCTGCAGATCGTCGATATCGACGCGGCCTCGGACGTCGCCGACGGCGAGCTCGGTCCCGACGAGCTGCTCAAGCTCGACCGCGCGCTCACGCAACTCGCCTCGGACGAGCCGCGTCTGGCGGATCTCGTCGAGCTGCGCTTCTTCGCCGGTCTCGAAATCCAGGACATCGCCGTGATGCACGCAGTCAGCGAGCGCACGCTCAACCGCGACTGGCGCCGCGCCAAGGCGCATCTGCACGCGGCGCTCTATCCGGACGCGTAGGATCGGCCGTGGACCCGCGCATCGCCGAGCTCTTCGAACAGGCCATCGAGCTGCCCGAGCACGAACGCGAGACGTGGCTTGCTGCGGCTTGCGCGGGTAACGAAGAACTGCGTGCGGAAGTCGAACGTCTGCTGCGAGCGGATGCGCGCGCCGCGCGCTTCATGGAACGTCCGCCCGCCGAGGTCGCGGCCGTGGCCGATCGCAAGAGCGATGGCGCGCCGGATCACTTCGGTCCCTACCGCGTGTTGCACCGGATCGGCGCCGGCGGCATGGGCGAAGTCTGGCTGGGCGAGCGCAGCGACGGCGAATTCGAGCAACGCGTTGCTATCAAGCAACTCGCATACCCGACGCCCGGCCTGTTGCAACGCTTCCGTCAGGAACGCCAGATCCTCGCGCGACTCGAGCATCCGAACATCGCGCGCCTGATCGACGGCGGCGTCGGCGGCGACGGCTCGCCGTATCTGGTCATGGAGTACGTCGAAGGCGTGCCGATCACGACGTTCGCGCGCGAACACGCGTTCGACGTGCCGACGCTGCTGCGCCTGTTCCTGCGCGTCTGCGACGCAGTTCAGTACGCGCACCAGAATCTCGTCGTGCATCGCGATCTCAAGCCTTCGAACATCTTCGTCACGTCCGAAGGCCTGCCCAAGCTGCTCGACTTTGGCATCGCGAAGGTGCTGACCACGACCGACGTCGATGCGCCGACGCAGACCGTCGCGCGCATGCTGACGCCGGATTACGCCGCGCCCGAGCAGTTCACCGGCGCGCCGGTCACGACCGCGACAGACGTGTATGCGCTCGGTGTCGTTCTCTACGAACTGCTCTCGGGCACGCGCCCTCCCCGCTTCGATTCTGCCGGCGCGGCGACGCGCGAGCCGCCGCCGCCGAGCCAGGCGATCGATCGCACGACCGGCGCGAATGCGGCGCGCGCACGCACGCTGCGCGGCGATCTCGACCGCATCGCGCTGACGGCGATGGCGCCGGAGCCTTCGCGCCGGTATCCGTCCGCCGAGGCCCTCGCCGCCGATATCCGCCGCTATCTCGACGGCCGGCCGATTGCCGCGCGCGGCGATCAGGCGTGGTATCGCCTCGCGAAGTTTTCGCGCCGAAACCGCTACGCGCTCACGGCTGCCGCGATCGTGTTCGTCGTCTGCATTGCCGCGACCGCGATCAGTCTCGAGCAGGCGCGGCTCGCGCGTGAGCAGACGGCGCGCGCGGAGCAACAGGCGGCGCGCGCCGAAGCGGTGCGCAAGTTCCTGGTCGGCGTGTTCGATCAGGCGAGCCCGGACGAGGCCAAGGGCCAACCGATCACCGCGCACGAGCTGCTCGACAAAAGCGAACCACAGATGGCCAAGGATCTCGCCGAGCAGCCCGCGCTGCATGCCGACATCGCGACCGTGCTGGCGAGCCTCTACATGGATGTCGGCGACTACGGACGCGCCGAAACGCTGCTGAGACAAACGATCGAAACCAGCGATGGCGCGACGGTTCCGCCGGAAGTCCGTTCGCGCACGTTGACCGCGCTCGCGATTCTCGAGCTGGAAAAACATCAGATGGACCCGGCCTACGAGCACGCGAGCCAGGCGTATGCGCTCGCGGAATCCGCCGGTGCCTCGGCCGCGCAGGAGCAATCGGAGGCCGAGCACGAAATGAACCAGATCACGCTGCGTCGCGGCGATGCGAAGGATGCCGAGCCGAAGATCCGCGCGACGCTCGCGCACGACGTCTCGCGCTTCGGCGAGCTCAACGACGCCGTCGCCGACGACTATTCGCAGCTCGCCGGCGCGCTCGATGAACTGGCGCGCTACGAAGAATCCGCCGCGGCGTTCACGCGCACCATCGAGATTTCGCGCGAGCTGCACGGCGAGAAGCACGACACGGTCGTGCGCGGTCTCAACGATCTCGGTCTGATGCAGCTGCACTCGGGCGATCTCGCCGGCGCCGAGCACGCGCTCGGCGAGGCCGTGCGCATCTGTGTCGTGCTGTTCGGCGCCGACACCGACAACTGCTGGACGATGCGTTCGAATTACCTGCGCGTGTTCGAGCTGGAGGGCCGTTTCCGCGAGGCGCTCGCTCAGCGCAACGAGATCTACGATGCCGAGCAGAAGTTGGTCGCCGAGACGCGCCCGGATGCGCTCGCGTTCGCGTCGAACTTCATCGGCATCGACCATCGCGAGCTCGGCGAGCTCGACGAGGCAGAAGCGTCGTTCCGCCGCGCGCTCGCGCTGTGGGCAAAGATCCAGGGTTCGAACGACCAGCCCGCGAGCGCGACGCCGATGGCGAATCTCGCGATCACGCTGTCGCTCGAAGGACGCTACGAGGAGGCCGAGCGTGCGGCGCGCGCGACGGTCGCGATCCAGTCCAAGCACCAGGACTCGAACTCGCAGTGGCTCAACATCTCGCGCGGGATGCTCGGCGACATCCTGCGGCTCGAGCACCGGTACGCCGAGGCGCTCGACGAGCTCCGCGCAGCCAACGCGGCCATGCAGTCGGCAAGAGGAACATCGAACCCGTGGCTGGCGCTAGTCGGCTCCGAGCTCGTGGAAGCGGAGCTCGACGCCGGCCATGCCGACGACGCGCACCGGATCGGGGTCGACGTGCTCGCCGCGGCACGCAAGAGTCTGCCGCAAGGCAACGTCCGCCTCGGGCCGCCGCTGTTCGCGCTCGCGCGCGCGGATCTTGCCGTCGGTGACGCGCGCGAGGCCGAGTCGCTCGCACGCGAGGTGATCGCGCTCCGGAATGCGCTGTTGCCCGTTTACGATCCGCGGTTGCTCGAAGCGGAGGTCACGCTCGTCGCTGCGCTCGCCGCTGAGAACCGCAGTGCCGAAGCGGCGGCGCTGCTGAAGCAGATCGAGCCTGCGCTGGCCCGGCTTTCGACGCCGTACGCGGCCGACCTACGCGGCCGCGTCGGGTCGATATGACGTCGAGCTGAAATCAGGCCGATTTCTTCGGCGCGGCTTTCTTGGCCGGCGCGGCCTTCTTCGGTGCTGCCTTGATCGGCGACTTCGCCGCCGCCGCCGGCTTGGCCGCCTTCGATTTCTTCGCGGCGTGCGGCCGCACGGTGCCGTAGCTGCGGATCGCGATCTTGCCCTTGCGTGTCTTGCGGTCGCCTCTGCCCATCGTCTTTCCTCAATTCATGCGGTCAATCGGGGCGCGCAGGATAGCAGCCCTCTGGCGCGGCGCAAGAAGATCCGGATCACGCGAGCCTGCGGCAGCCCGCTTCATCGCAATGCACATTCTCGATCTGCACGGTGGCGTGGTCGACGCTGAAGCGCCGGCGCAGCACCGCGCATATCGAAAGGATCACCTGATCCGGCGCGTGGCCTTCCAGCGCGCGCGCATGCAGCGTCGCGACATGACGGCCTCCGGCGAGCTGCCAGATGTGGACGTGATGCACGTCCTGCACGCCGACGGCTTCGCGCTGGATCGCGTTGCCGACGATGTCGGCATCCATTCCCTCGGGCGTGCCTTCGAGCAGGATGTGCGCGCTCCGCCTCAGCAGCCGCCACGCGCTGCGCAGGATCAGCAGCGAAACGAGGATCGACACCGCGGGATCGGCCCAGAGCCAGTCCTGATAGCGCACGAGCAGCGCGGCGCCGACCGCACCGAGCGATCCGAGCAGATCGCCGAGCACATGCAGGCGCGCGCCTGCCGTATTGAGATCGTCGTGCCCGTGCGACAGCGAGCGCAGCACGATCGCGTTCACGAAGAGCCCCGCCAGCGCCACGACGAGCATCGCGCCCGACAGGATCGGCGACGGATTGGCAAAGCGGAGCGTCGCCTCGGTCGCGATCCATACGACCAGCAGGAACTGCACGAGCGCATTGCTGTAGCCGACCAGCACCTCGAGTCGCACATAGCCGAACGTGCGCCGCGCATCGGCCGGACGCCGCGCATAGTGCGCACCGAGCCAGGCGAACATCAGCGCGCCGGCGTCGACGAGCATGTGCCCGGCGTCGGCGAGCAGCGCGAGGGACCCGGAGATGAATCCGCCGACCGCCTCGGCGATCAGCATCAGCGCGGTCAGCGCGAACGCGAACAACAGGCGATTCTCGCGCCGCACCGGTGTCGCGGCGTGATCGTGGTCGTGATGTGCTTGGTCGCGGGAAAAGTTCAACGGAGGCTCAGACGGGCAGCCGGCGCGAAGCGCTGCCTCGAATGCTAGACAGGCGACAGCCGTTACACAATCACTTCGCCGCTCGCACAAGACATCGCAAATCGGATTGTCCGCGATTCGCCGTTCGCGATCGGCGTCGCTAGTGCTCGCAGGCCGCGTCGTGCACGTGTCCGTGTGCGAGGCGCAGGTTGGTCAGGTGCGACACCGCCACGAGAGTGCCGCCGCAGCTGACGAGGATGGCGTGAGTGGTCGCGCTTTGCTCGAAGTCGACGAGGATGCCGGCCGCGAGCAACAGAATGCCCGGAACGAGGAACCAGAACGCGCGGAAGCGATGATGGCGGCGAAAGCCGACGACCAGCGTCGTCAGCGCGAGTGCGCTGGCGAATGTGATGAAGCCGCGCTCGAAGCGATGGTTGGCGAGGAAGCCGAGACCGATGGCCGGCAGCGCCGCGATCACGAGCGGCAGCAGCGCGCAGTGGACTGCGCAGAGAAACGACGCGGTCGCGCCGAAGCGATCGGCGAGGCGGCTCAGCGGTTTGGGTCTCGATGGGTTCATCTGTTCGACGCTGCAACGTGACTCGAAGGGCCGCGCACCGGGCGCCTGCGGCGCCTCCGCCCGGTTCGCGGACGGGGCTATCCGGGAGGACTCGATGTTTGGTTATTGTATAACGTTTCAAGGCAGACCCGCCAACCCTCGAATTCGGGGGCTCGGCGGGCGGCGCCAACGCCTGGGGCAGTTGCACTTCCACCGCACGATTTGTCCCCAAGCCAGCTCTGCCTTGTCCTGCTGTAACGCAGCATGACAACGGACAACGAAAACCTCACGATGTAAACGTTTACGTAAACGTTTACACGCCGCGCCGGGACGCGCTCTCTCAGCTGGGGACGTGGCAACGTCGTGACGGTCACGATCAAAGATGTCGCGCGTGCAGCCGGCGTGTCGGTCGCTTCGGTATCGCGCGCCCTCAACGGTCACGTCAGCGTCACCGAACCGACGCGCCAGCGCATCGTCGAGGCCGCAGGCCGCCTGCGCTACGTTCCGCACGCCGCGGCGCGCAGCCTGATCACGCGCCGCACCGACATGGTCGGCGTGCTGCTGCCGGACCTCTACGGCGAATTCTTTTCGGAGCTCATCCGCGGCATGGATTCGGCCGCGCGCGCGAGCGGGCGGCACCTGCTGGTCTCGAGCTCGCATGGCTCCGCCGTCGAAGCGGAGCAGGCGCTTCGCACCTTGCAAGGGCGCGTCGACGGCCTGCTCGTGATGTCGCCGCACGCCGATACGAGCCTGCTCGCGGCGAATCTGCCATCGACGCTGCCGACGGTGCTGGTCAGCACCCGGATCGCCGCCGGCAGCTACGCCGCATTCTCGATCGACAACTACGGCGGCGCGACCGCGATGATGCGGCACCTGTTCGACAGCGGTTTCCGACGCATCGCGTTCATCAGCGGCCCGCTGCGCAACTTCGACGCCGACGAACGCCTGCGCGGCTACCGCGATGCGCTCGCGCGGCAGCCTGGTGCGCGCGAGCTCGTCCTGCACGGCGATTTCAGCGAAAGCTCCGGCTATCGCGCCGGCGTCGACTTCTGCTCGCGCAGCGACCGGCCCGACGCGATCTTCGCTGCGAACGACATGATGGCGCTCGGCTGTCTGTTCGCGCTCACCGAGCATGGCCTGCGCGTACCCGACGACATTGCGCTGGCCGGCTTCGACGACATTCCGATCGCGCGCTTCGTCACGCCGCCGTTGACGACGGTGCGCGTGCGCATCGCCGAGCTCGGCCGCCGCGCGTTCGAGCGCCTGGTCGCGCTCATCGACAGCGACGACGCCGGCGAGCACGCCACCGAGGAGCTGGCGTGCGAGCTGATCGTGCGCCAATCCAGCGGCAGGCGCCCAGCCGATACGAGTTGAGTCCGCGCCACCCATCGCATCGCTCTCGTCCATTCGACGTGTCCCGGGGAGTAACAGATCATGCGTACGTTCCGTAGCCGTTTCGCTTCCTGTCAACCGAGACTTCTGGCCTGTGCGCTCGCCGGCTGCCTGGCAGCCGCGGCGGCACCCGTTCTTGCGCAAAGCACCGGCGCGACGCTGCGCGGCGAAGCCGCAGGCGGCGCCGAGATCACAGCGACGAACACCGAGACCGGCCTCGTTCGCCGCGTCACCGCGACGAGCGACGGCAGCTACACGCTGGCGAACTTGCCGCCGGGCACGTACACGGTCCAGGCGGCCGGCGGCGCGACGAGGACGGTCACGCTCAGCGTCGCGCAGACCGCCGAGCTCGATCTCACCGCCGCGGTGGAAGCGGCGACGACGCTCGAGGGCGTCACGGTCACGGCGCTCGCGCTGCCCGAAGTGAAGACCTCCGAGGTCGGCGGCAACGTGTCGACGAAGATCATCAGCACGGTCCCGCAGACGACGCGCAACTTCCTCGAATTCGCCGACGTGATTCCGGGCGTCGTGTTCAGCATCAACCCCGACAACGGCACGACCAAGCTGCAGGGCGGCGCGCAGTCGGCGAGCAACATCAACGTCTACATCGACG
>DAISJF010000071.1:0-8010 GCA_036821625.1 Rhodanobacteraceae bacterium | reverse complement strand
CGGATCGAAGTAGTCGTATTCGATCGCGTAGCCCGGCCGCGTCACGTGCGCGCGCTCGAGGCCCTTGATCGAACGCACGAGCTCGATCTGCACGTCGAACGGCAGCGAGGTCGAGATGCCGTTCGGGTAGATCTCGGTCGTTTCCAGACCTTCGGGCTCGAGGAAGATCTGATGCGAGGTCTTGTCGGCGAAACGAACGACCTTGTCCTCGATCGACGGGCAATAGCGCGGACCGACGCCTTCGATGACCCCGCCGTACAACGGCGAGCGGTCGAGCGCGCCGCGGATGATTTCGTGCGTGCGCTCGCTCGTGTGCGTGATCCAGCAGCTGACCTGGCGCGGATGCTCCGCGGCAGAGCCGAGAAACGAGAACACCGGCGCGGGATCATCGCCGGGCTGTTCGGCGAGCGTTGCGTAGTCGATCGTGCGGCCGTCGATGCGCGGCGGCGTGCCGGTCTTGAGCCGGCCGACCGCGAACGGCATCTCGCGCAGCGCCTCGGCCAGTTTCTGCGCCGGCGGATCGCCCGCGCGGCCGGCCGCATGCTGCTCGAAGCCGACGTGGATCTTGCCGGCCAGGAACGTACCGGCCGTGAGCACGACGGCCGGGGCGCGGAATTCGATCCCGGCCTCCGTACGCACGCCGGCGGCACGGCCGCCCTCGACGACAAGCGCGTCGACCGATTGCTGGAACACAGCCAGATTCGCCTGCGTCTCAACCCGACGCCGGATGGCCGCTTTGTACAAAACCCGATCGGCCTGACAGCGCGTCGCGCGCACGGCCGGACCCTTCGAGGCGTTCAAGGTGCGCCACTGGATGCCGGCGCGGTCAGCGGCTGCGGCCATCGCGCCGCCGAGCGCATCGATCTCCCGGACCAGATGGCCCTTGCCGATCCCGCCGATCGCGGGATTGCAGCTCATCTGGCCGATCGTCTCGATGTTATGTGTCAGAAGCAGCGTGCGCGCGCCCGCCCGCGCGCTGGCGAGCGCAGCTTCGGTGCCGGCGTGCCCGCCGCCGATCACGATGACGTCGTAGGAGTACATGCCAGGAAACGCCGAGACTTCGCCCTGACGGCGACCCGGGGCTCATTCTACAAGCGCGCCGGCCCGAACTGGCATGGAACATGCTGCATGGCTAACGCACTCCCACCGGCGCACGGCGTTTGCGAGCACGCCGATGGTCGGAATTCAGGGGCCGGCCGCTGCGTCGGTGGGAGGACGCACAGGCCCGCTTCGGCGGGCCACCTAATGCAGGGCTGGCGCCCGGCGGTCGTAGGAACAGGGGGAATCCAAGAGGACCTTGTGCCGGGCGCCAGAAAACCGAGAAACACGTCGTCAATCCGAGAAGCCGCCGAGCAGAATCCGGCGGCTTTTTGTTTTCTTCTGGTCTTGAACCGTAACGGCAACGGCGAATGGCAGACTGTGACGATCGTCGCGGATTACTGGCAGGCCATGCGGCGTCGATGACACGCCGGTCAGATTCCGACGCGCATCGTCAAGTCCACGGCGCCGATCTCGTCTCCACCCTTCGGTTGCGCGGCCACTCGCGGCGTCATCACCCATTCCGACAAGGCTGGCACGGTGCTTGCTCAATCCCTGTCACGGGAATCCAGGAGTCTTTTGTCATGAGCAACGCCGCGACCATGAGCATCAATCCGCTGTTTCTGCGCCACGATCTCATGATCGAGCTCGGGCGTCTGGAAATGGCGATCGACGATGTGCGCACGATGCAGCCGGCCGCCAACGACCGTCTCGTCAACGAACTGGAAACGAAGTGCGCGCGCATCAACGAAGCGCTCAGCAAACTGCCTGCCTGAGCCTGTCGGCAATCTGGAGAAGGCCGCGCGATGCGCGGCTTTTTCATTTTTGGGCTGGGGAAAATAGGGAATGGGGAATAGGGAATAGGGAATAGGGAAATGCGAATGCTGGATCTCGCTGCAGTTCCCATTCTCCATTCCCGATTCCCCATTCCCCATTCCCCATTCCCCATTCCCCATTCCCCATTCCCCATTCCCCCTTCAACCACCCGCCAGCGCCCGCCCGACGAGATCCGCCAGATCCGGCGAGTTCTCCCGCCGTGCGGAGAGTCGTTCCAGCTCGTGACGCATCAGCGCGCGCCGGATCGGTTCGTAGCTGCGCCACGGCCCGAACGCGGTGACGAGTCGCGCCGCTACCTGCGGGTTGATCGCGTCCAGGCGCACGACCGCGTCGGCGACGAAACGGTAGGCGGCACCGTCGGCACGATGGAACGCACGCGGATTGCGATGCGCGAACGCGACCAGCAGCGCGTACACGGCGTTGGGCGTGTTCCAGCGGAACGCCGGGTGCTCGGTCAGCGCGCGCACGCGCGCCAGCGTTTCGAGCTGCGCGTGCATCGCCTGCACCGCGAACCACTTGTCGAGCACCATCGAATCGCTCGCGTAGCGCGCGGCGAACGCGTCGAGTGCCGCCTGCGCATCGGTGGCTCCGGCGCTGACCAGCACGCCGAGCGCGGCGAGACGGTCGGTCAGGTTCTGCGCGGAGGCGAACTGCGTGCGGGCCAGATCGAGATGGCGCGGATCGACGCGGCACAGTGCGGCGAGACAGACGTTGCGCAGACGCCGCCGGGCCTGCGCGGCAGGCGCGACATCGGCGCCGCCGCCGGCAAGGCTGGAATAGCGTTCGAGCAACGGCTGCTCGAGCGCGTGCGCGAGCGCCGCTTCGATCTGCGTGCGCGCGCGATGCACGGCTTCGGGATCGATGTCCGTGAGCCCGGCCGTCAGTGAGGGTGCATCGGCCACGGTGAGGATTTCCGCGACCATGGCCGGGTCGGCCGTTGCCTCGGCAAGCACCGCGCGGACGCTTCCGCACCAGAGCCCGAGCAGCTCCGCATCCGGCGCGACCGAGGCGAGCGTCCGCGCGAACAGTCGCCGCTCCAGGGCGTCCGCGGCAAACCAGCGGTTGAAGCCGTCGGTGTCGTGGCGGACCAGGCGCGCGAGCATCGCGTCGTCGACGTTCTGGTCGAGCCGCACCGGTGCGGAATACCAGCGCAGCAGCGACACGGCCGGCGCTTCGCCGACGTCGATGAAACGGAACGTCGCCTCGTCACCGACCAGCGAGAGCACGCGCTCGCCGTCCGGGACGATGTCCTCGCCGTCGAGGCGCGGCCGCAGTGCGGTGCCGTCGGCGCCGAACAACTGCACCGCGACCGGCAGCGGCAATGCGTGCTTGCGCGGCTGGTTCGGCGTCGGCAGGGTGCGCTGGCCGATCGTGATCTCGTAGCGGCGCAGCGCCGGATCGTAGCGGCCGCGCACGGAAAGCAGCGGCGTGCCGGCCTGGTTGTACCAGCCGAGCCACGCCGAAAGATCGCGCCCGTTCGCTGCGCCGAGCGCGGCCAGAAAATCCTCGACCGTCGCGGCGCCGCCGTCGTGCCGCTCGAAATAGAGATCAAGCCCGCGCCGGAACCCCTCCGTGCCGAGCTGCACGGCGAGCATGCGCACGATCTCGGCGCCCTTGTCGTAGACCGTCGCGGTGTAGAAGTTGTTGATCTCGCTGTAGCGGTCCGGCCGCACCGGATGCGCGAGCGGCCCCGAGTCCTCGCTGAACTGCGCGCGCCACAGCGTGCGCACGTCCTCGATGCGGCGCAGCGTGCGCGAGGCGAGGTCGGATTCGAATTCCTGCTCGCGATAGACCGTGAGACCTTCCTTGAGCGACAACTGGAACCAGTCGCGGCAGGTGACGCGGTTGCCGCTCCAGTTATGGAAGTACTCGTGGCCGACCACGGCGAGGACGTGGCGATAGTCGTCGTCGGTCGCGTGCTCGGGATCGGCGACGAGGTACTTCGCGTTGAAGATGTTGAGACCCTTGTTCTCCATCGCGCCCATCGTGAACTCGCGCGTGGCGACGATGTGGAACACGTCGAGGTCGTAGCAGCGGCCGAAGCGCTCTTCGTCCCAGCGCATCGCCATCTTCAGGCACTGCATGGCCCAGGCGCAGCGTGCGACGAGATCGGCCTCGGCGTGGATGTAGAGCCGCACGCGCCGTCCTTCGGCGGTGACGAATTCGTCCTCGATGCGATCGAGCCTGCCGGCGACCAGCGCGAACAGATAGCTCGGCTTCGGATGCGGATCGACGAAGCGCGCCCAGTGCCGTCCGCCATCGAGATCGCCGGCGCCGTCCGCATTGCCGTTCGCGAGCAGCAGCGGAAAGCGCGCCTTGTCCGCGCGCAGCGTCACGGTGTAGCGCGCGAGCACGTCGGGCCGATCGACGAACCAGGTGATGCGGCGGAAACCTTCGGCCTCGCATTGCGTGAGCAGAAATCCGGTATCGCGCTGGCCGCTGAGATAGAGACCCTGCAGCGCGGTGTTGTGCTCGGGCACGATGCGCGCGCGCGTTTCGATCAGCGCCGGGCCGCGGAGAACGCGAATCGTCAGCGCCTGCGCGTCGAGCTCGTACGCATCGGCCGGAGCGGCCGCGCCGTCGATGCGCAGCTCGAGCAATTCGAGCCCTTCGCCGTCGAGCCGCAATGGTGCGCCCGGTTGATCCGCGTCGGGCTCGACGGAAAGTCGCGCGGTCACGATCGTCGCCGTCGGATCGAGATCGAACTCGAGCGCGACATCGCGCACGCGCCATGCGGGCGCACGATAGTCGCGCAGGAAGACGGTCGGCTTGACGCCGGCGGCAGCGTTCATCAGGGGTGGCGAAGCAGTGACTTGCGGCAGGCTAGCACGCACGAAGCCGCCGCGTGTATCGTGCGGCGCAACGAGCCGTCACGCGAGCGAATTCGGCGATGTCCTTGTCCACGATGGTCGAGCTTCCGGACTTTGCCGCGGTCGAAGCCGCGGCGACGCGGATCGCCGCGTATGCGCAGCGCACGCCGGTACGGCGGTCGCATTCGCTCGACGCGCTCGCCGGCGCCGAGCTCGTGTTCAAGTGCGAAAACCTGCAGCGCATGGGCGCGTTCAAGTTCCGCGGCGCGTGCAATGCGGTGTGGTCGCTGCCGGACGATGTAGCGGCGCGCGGCGTCGTGACGCACTCGTCCGGAAATCACGGCGCGGCCGTGGCGCTGGCTGCGCGCACGCGCGGAATATCCGCGCACGTCGTCGTGCCCGAAGGTGCGGTCAAAGCCAAGCTGGCCGCGATCGAGGCCTACGGCGCGAAGCTTTACCGCTGCGCGCCGACGATGTCGGCGCGCGACGCGGCGGTGGACCAACTGCTCGCCGACACGGGCGGCACGCTCGTGCATCCTTTCATGACGCCTGCGGTCATCGCGGGCGCGGGGACTGCCGCGCTCGAGCTGATCCGCGATGTCGGCGCGCTCGATGCGCTGATCACGCCGATCGGCGGCGGCGGCCTCATCGGCGGGAGCGCGATCGCGACGCGCGGCCTCGCGCCCGATGCGCGGCTCTTCGCGGCCGAGCCCGAGGGCGCCGCCGACGCGTACGAGTCGCTGCGCCGCGGCGAGCGCGTGCGCGAGCTCGTGCCCGACACGATCTGCGACGGCTTGCGCGCGGTCATCGGGCCGATCAATTTCGATCTGCTGCGGAAGTATTCCGTGACCGTGCTGCCGGTTGCGGACCGCGAGACGATCGCGGCGATGCGGCTCGTCTTCGAGCGCATGAAACTCGTGGTCGAACCGTCGAGCGCGATCGCGCTGGCCGCCGTGCTCAAGCACCGGGAACATTTCGCGGGCCGCCGAGTCGGCGTGATTCTTACCGGCGGCAATGTCGATCTCGACGCGCTGCCTTGGTGACCGACCCGGAGACAGGAGCATGTGGACCGACGCGATCCTCGCCTATCTGCACTTCGCCGCGATCTTCACGCTGATCTGGTTTCTGGCCAAGGAATGGACGCTGCTGCGCGCCGGCGCCGCCAGCGTCGACATCGAGCGCATCGCGATGGCCGACGCCGGTTTCGGCATGGCGGCCGGCGTCGTGCTGATCACCGGCGCACTGCGCGCGATCTACGGCGTCAAGGGCTGGGCGTTCTATGCGCACAATCCCGCGTTCCACGTGAAGATCGGACTGTTCGTGATCGTCGCGCTGATCTCGATCGCACCGACGGTGCGCTTCGTGCGTTGGCGCAAAGCGCGGCGGCTGGACGCGTCGTTCCGTGTACCGGAGCAAGAATGGCGCAGCGTGCGCCGGCTCCTGGTGATCGAGCTGCATCTGATCGCGCTGATCCCGCTCGCCGCCGTGATCATGGCGCGCGGACTCGCCTAGTCCGCGAGCGGTTTCGGCGCGCGCCGCAGATTCACGATCGCAAGCGCGGCGCCGATCAGCACGATGCCGCAGCCTTCGGACAGCGAAGGCCGCTCGCCGAGCAACCACCAGGCGAAACCGATGCCCGCGATCGGGACGATCAGGCTCGAAATCCCGGCCATATTCGCAGGCAGACGCTCGACCACATAGGTCCAGAGCAGCCAGGCGACGCCGGATGCGAGCACTGCGTTGTAGGCGAGCGCGCCGACGAACCAGGGCTGCCAGTCGACCGCGCGCTCGCGCGCGAGCAGCGCGATCGCGACCAGCAACAGCGTGCCGAACAGCATCTGCCATGCCGTCAGCGACAGTGCGTCGACGCCGCGACGCTGGAACAGCCGCTTGGACAGCACGACGCCGATTGCCCAGCAGATGCCGCCGCCGATCGCCAGCAGCGTGCTTCGCGGACTGCCGAGCCCTCGCCAGGGTTCGATGACCAACACGAGCCCGACCGCTGCGCCGGCGAGCCCGAGCCATTGACGCGCACCGGGACGTTCGGTGAGCAGCAGCCAGGCCAGCAGCACGACCCAGAACGGCATCGTGTACGCGAACAGCGCAGTCTTGCCGGCGCCGCCGTCGACGAGCGCCCACTGCACCAGCGCCTGGAATCCGGCGGTCTGGGCGACGCCGATGATCGCAGTCGCGCCGAGCGGCGGCGGTCGCAGCGACTCCCGTCGCGCGAGCAGCACGAGAAACAGCACTAGCGTGCCGCACACGTAGCGCAGCGCGGAGAACGTGAAAGGGCCGGCGTACTGGAGCACGCCCTTGAGCACGATCCAGTTGTAGCTCCAGATCAGCGTGACCACGATGAGCGCGAGCAGCGCGGAGCGCGACGCGGATGCCGACGCGACGGCTGGGGCCCGGGACGAAGCGGAATTCACGCGGCGGGAATGCATCGATGCGCGTCGACGCGCGCGAAGCCCCGTATCATACGTCGATCTTCGGAGCGCCTATGCGCGAAGACAACCGACCGCGGTGCAGCTGGGCCGCATCCAGCGACAGCATGCGCGTCTATCACGACACCGAGTGGGGCGTACCGCTGCACGACGACCGCGCGCTGTTCGAGTTCCTGTGCCTGGAGGGCGCGCAAGCCGGCTTGTCCTGGCGCACCGTCCTCGACAAGCGCGAAAACTACCGCCGCGCATTCGACGGTTTCGACATCGCGCGCTGCGCACGGCTCACCGATCGCCGCATCGAGACGCTGATGGCGAATGCCGGCCTGATCCGCAACCGCATGAAGCTCGAGTCCGTGCGCGACAACGCGCGCGCCGCGCTCGAAGCGATCGACGAGCACGGCAGTCTCGATCGGTATCTCTGGTCGTTCGTCGACGGCACGCCGGTCAGGAATGTCTGGCGCAGGAATGCCGACGTTCCGGCAACGACGGCCGCATCGGATCGCATGAGCAAGGCGCTTGCCAGGCGCGGCTTTCGCTTCGTCGGCTCGACGATCTGCTACGCGTTCATGCAGGCGACCGGCATGGTCGACGATCACCTGGTCGGCTGCTTCCGCCACAAGGCGGCGCCGCGTCGTGCGCGCAGCGTCCGATGATCGTCACCGATCCCGCCGAGTTCCTTGCCGCGTATTCGCCGGAGCGTTATCCGGCACGCGCCGCGGCGACGGCGCGCGCCGCGTTCCTGGTCAGCCCGGCCAGCGCGACGCTGGCGGCCGAGTCGGCCGCCGACAACCGCTACATGGATCTCGCGCAGGCGTTCGATCCGGCGCGCGCGCTGGCCCAGCATGCCGAGCTCGCGCGACGGCTCGGCGCGGATTTGCCGG
>DAISJF010000070.1:0-8106 GCA_036821625.1 Rhodanobacteraceae bacterium | reverse complement strand
TAGGCAATCGCGCCGCGCGACTCGCGATCGTACAGGTTGATCGGCTTGCCGTGGCTGGGCGCTTCGGCGAGCCGGATGTTGCGCGGAATGATCGAGCGCAGCACTTTTTCGCCAAAGTGCTTGGTCAGCTGCGAGGACACTTCGTTGCCGAGGTTGTTGCGCACGTCGTACATCGTGCGCAGCAGGCCTTCGACTTCGAGCCGCGGATTCAGGCGCTGGCGCACCGCCTTGATCGTGTCGAGCAGGCTCGACAGGCCTTCGAGCGCGAAATACTCGCACTGCACCGGAATCAGCACGCCATGCGCGGCGGTCAGTGCGTTGATCGTGAGCAGATGCAGCGTCGGCGGGCAATCGATCAGGATCGTGTGATAGCGGTCGTCCCCGAGCTTGACGAGCTGCTCCTTGAGCCGCGACTCCCGCGCGAGCGCATCCATCAGCTTCAGCTCGGCGGCCGTGAGATCGAGACTGCCGGGCAAGAGATCGAAGCCGCCTTCGGTCGCGACGATCGCGCTTTCGATCGACGCTTCCTCGAGCAGCACGTTGCAGCCGTTCGGCTTCGCGGTGCGCTTGTCGACGCCCGATGCCATCGTCGCGTTGCCCTGCGCATCGAGATCGACGAGCAGGATGCGCCGCCTCGTCTCGGCCAGCGCCGCGGCGAGATTGACCGCCGTGGTCGTCTTGCCGACCCCGCCCTTCTGGTTCGCGATGGCGATGATGCGCGTCATGTGGCTCGGGACCGACCCGCGGCGTTCCGTTCTGCTCCGTTCCGGGCGTGCTTGATTACCACCAAGTGGCGATCCGCGTCCAAGCCCGGCACGCTGAGCGCAATCACGTCCACGACGCGGAACTCGGCCGGCACCGCGGAAAGCTCATCCTGCGGGAAGCGGCCTTTCAACGCCAGCCAGGTCCCGTCCGGCGCCAGCAGATGCCCGCCCCAGGCAAGCATGTCCGCCGCGCTCGCGAACGCGCGGGCCGTGATGCAGTCGAACGAACCTTGCACGTCCTCGACGCGGCTCTCCGCGACACGCACGTTCGCGAGCGCGAGCTGGCGCACCGCCTCGCGCAGGAATCGCGCTTTCTTTCCGTTCGAATCGACCAGCAGCACGTCGCGCGCCGGCGCGACGACGGCGAGCGGAATCCCGGGCAATCCGGCGCCGCTGCCGAGATCGGCGAGCGTCGTTCCGACCACATGCGGCGCAATCGCGAGCGAATCGAGCAGGTGGCGCGTCACCATCTCGCCCGGGTCGCGGACCGCGGTCAGGTTGTACGCGGCGTTCCAGTGCTCGAGCAGCGCGACGTAGTCGACGAGCCGCTCGACGGCCGACGCATCGACCGCGAGGCCGAGCGCGGAAACACCGGCGACGAGGCGCTGCCGCAACGGTTCGCGGTCGACCATAGCCACCTTGAAAATCGCGGCCGGGACAGGCCGCTCACGATTTGCAGATCAATCACGCGCTCAGCGCGCGCGCCATCCATCGGACCCAAGTATCGGCCCGGACGGCGCCTGACGCCACCGTGTCGCGAGGATCAGTTGATCGCGTTGAGATCGACGCGCGTGACCAGAAACCCGCGCTCGCGCACGTCCGAATTGAGCGACTGCTTGAGCCACTGGCGACGGCCGTCCGACGTGTCCGGCAGCGCCGCGTCGGCGAACAGCGAGCGCGTGCGCTGCTGCAGCAAGCCGTCCACGTCGTCGATCACACGGTCCGCGCGTTCGGGATCGAGCACCTGGAAATAGACCATGCCGCGGTAGAGCCTGTCGGCGGCGACCAGACCTTCGACCGGGACGTTGGCGCCCGTCAGGCTGATCTTGTGCGCGACACGCTCGATGAGCGGCAGCATCAGATGCATGCCGGAATGCATGACCCGCGTGTGTCCTCCGAAGCGGCGCAGCGTGTAGACCTGGCCTTCCGGAATGCGGCGAATCGAGGCGACGAAGAGACCACCCAGGGCGACTAGCCCTAACCATAGCATCGGGGACAGCATTTTCTTATCTCTCTACAAGTACTTACCGCGTAAACCTAAAGTCGCGCCTCAATGAAAGCATGGATCACGACGAATAACAAGTGCTTAACATTGTGCCGCGACGCTCCCTTCCCCCTGCTGAACAGTCCGGTATTCCACGACTGTCGGCAGATCGCGAGAGGTGCAGCAAAAAAAGTGCCGGAAACGCGCCGGGAGTTCCCGGTCTTGCGCAATTCGCGACGCGCGCCACGTTTTGAGCGCCCCGCGAACGGGTCTGCCGCCGATTTCGCCGCGGAAATCAGGCCATCGGCCCGATTCCATGCCGGCCGGCAGCGCTCACTCGCGTGATCGTTTTGTCAACAACTGACCGCCGCCGGCGACGTTGCGACATCGGGACGCGAAGTGCGATCCGGCCCGCTGCTATTCGTCGCGGGTCGAGAGCAGCCAGGTCGATTCCGCGCCGGGATTTCCTTGCGCGACGACACGCACGCTATGCGCGCCCGGCGCCAGCGCGCGGGCCGGCAGCGTGACCTCGACGAACCGGTACGCTCCCGCGGTCTGCGCGGCGAGATCGTGTGCCGCAAAGACCGTTGCGCCGGCGGTATCGATGCGCAGCGCATAACGCTCGGCGGCGGGTGCGACGCCATCGACTTCAACCTGGATCCGAATCCGCTCCGTCGTGCGCGGAACCGCGATTTCGAGCCCCTGCGCGCCGCGTTGCTGGTCGCCGCTCAGCGTGATCGTCATCGGAGGCGTGGCGGTCTGCGCGACGAACCAGAACCGCACGCCGATGGCGGCGATCAACACCGCGCAGAGCGAAGCCAGCGCGGCGAAACGACGCCGGCTGCGCTGTCGCGCATGCGCATCGCGCGTCTTCGTCTGCGGGATCGGGCGTCGTCGTTGATGCGCGTGGCCGACAGACGATGCGCCCGCGACGGTGGCGAGCGCGCGCGCGATGCGCATGCGCGCGCGGTCGGAGGGCGTCGCGGCGAAGTACGCGGCGGCGCGCGCACGTTCGTCGCCGTGCAGGTGCTCGCGCGCGAGATCGTCGAGCAGATCGTCCTCGGCCGCCCGCAGCCGCAGGCCGAAATCCTCGTCGCCGAGCAGCCGCTCTTCGAGCGACTCGGCGTCGCGGGTTTGCAGCTGCCCGAGCAGCCACTGCCGCAGGGTTTCGTCGGTCGGTTCGGTCATGTCGGGTCGTCGGGACGCCGGGTTTTCGCGCCGGTCTCAGTCGCAGGTGTCGCCGCGGGCGGTTCCATCACGCGCCGTGTTCCGGTTTCGTGCGCGAGCGCACACAAGTTTCCAGCGCCTCGCGCAGCCGCAGCGCGCGGTTGCGCAGCGCGTTGAGCGATATGCCGCACTCGGCCGCGAGCCTGCGCCGCGTCGCAATGCGTCCCGCGCCGTCGGCGCCGTAGTAGCTCAGGATCAGATGGCGCGCCGCATCGCCGGCGGCCTCGAGACAGGACCGCAACGCCGCGAGCACGGTGTCCGCGCTCGCCGCCTCGTCGGCATTCTCGGGCTCGGGCACGAGCGTCGGATCGGCCTCGGCCAGATGCTGACGCGCGGCGCGCGCACGCGTCTCGTGCAACACCATGCGCGCAATGCCGAGCGCGTACGACGGCACGCTGACGACCTCGGTGCCTTCGTGGATCCGTCGCGCCAGCCGGTCGAGCGCGGTGTCGGCCAGATCGTCCGCCTCGGCCGGGTCGTGCAGCCGGAAAAACTGGATCAAGCGTCGTCGCAGGCTTTCGTACGCGATGGCGTCGCTGCCGTCCGCACCGAGGCGCCGCAGCAGTGCGTCGAAACGGCCGTCATCGCGCGCGGCGGCATCGACCGCAAAGCGCCCGCTCATCGCCAGTCGCCCTGCAGCACGTATCCGCTCCAGTAGTACGGCGCGCGCCAGCGCGCATCGCGCTGCATCTCGCGCTGCGCGTCGACGAGCGCATCCTGCGGCCGGCGGCCCTGCTGCAGCAGCGCGCGATAGAACGCGCGCATGAACGCGACGCTGGCGCGGTCATCGACCGGCCAGAGGCTGGCCACGACACGGCGCGCGCCGGCGTAGAAAAACGCGCGCGCGAGCGTCGAGGCGCCTTCGGCGCCGACGCTCTTCCCGGCCGCCGAGTCGCAAACGCTGAGCACGACCAGATCGGCGGGAACGTGCAGGCGGTAGATGTCGTTGACGCGCAGGAAACCGTCTTCGGCGCGGCCATTCGCGTCGTACAGGGAGAGCACGATGCCGGACAGCTCCGGATGCTGCGCGTTGAGCAGTGCGTGCGTGGCGAAATGCGCGATCGCGTACTCCTGCCAGCGCGCGCCGAGCGTCGCGTCGCGGTTCGCCGCGAAGTCGAGCGCGACCCACTGCGCGCTCGCGTCGGCCATCGACGCGATCGCCTCGGCTTCCTCGCGCGTGTGCAGCAGGCGCGGCAGGTTGCTGATCCCGACTTCACTTGCCGCGCGCAGCAGCAGTGCTTCGTCCGTGTCGGTGGCAACCGCTGCCTGGCCGCCGAGTCGCTCGTCGTCGGCGCGGAACACCGGATCGGCGAGCACGGCCACCGAGCGCGCCGGTGCGCTCGAACGCGGCAGCGAGCGCAGGCCACGCAACGTGCCGATCGAGGGCAGGTAGACGAATGCGTGCGCGTCGTCGCGAGCCGGTTCGAGCACGGCGAACGGAATGCCCTGCAGGCCGCCGTCCGCGACAACCGCAACATCGTGCTTGAGCGAAGCGCGCGCCGCGGCGGGCAGCACGCGATCGGCGAGCGCGGCTGCGCTCGTGCGTGTCGCATCGAGCGCAGCCGCGTCGGAAGCCGCGCGCTGCTCCATCGGAATCGATGGCGCCGATTGCGCGGGTCCGAGCAGACGTTCGCGCAGCGCGGCCGTCGCGCGCTCGATGTCGGCGCGCCCCGGCAATGTGAACGCGCGCAGCGAATCGCCCGCGATGACCCAGAGATAGCTGCGCTCGTCGCCGAGCCAGTATTCGAGCACGTCGACGTCGGCGCCGATCAGAGTGTGCTGGATCTCGTCGAGGTCGAGCGCGGCGGGGTGCGTGAGCTCGGCATAGCGCGGATTGGCGACACGGATGCGCCCGCGTGCTTCGTCGAGGTGCCGGCTGGCCTCGTCGATACGCGCCTGCAGCGTCGCGCGGCCGGCCGCGTCCTTCGCGTCCGTCTGCGACAGCTGGTAGGCGAGCGCGTGCAGCCGGTCCTCGGCAGCGCCTTGCGCCGCGATCAGCGCGGGATCGACATCGTGCGCGATATCGATCGCGCGTTCGGCCAGCTGCTCCTGCAGCTCCCTGGCTCGCGCATGCTCGGCGACGATCAGCGCGGAAGCCGCATGAGCGCGGCTCGGCTCGCGGCGATCGCTCTGCATCAGCACGTCGACGTACAGCTCGTAGTAGGCGCGCTTGGTGCCGAAGTAGCTGGTCCGCAGATCCGGCGCGTTGATGCGCGAACGCTCGGATTCGATCAGCGCGATCGCCTGCTCGATCTCGCGCCGCGCGCCGTCGAGGTCGCCCGCCTGCTCGTTGACGCGCGCAAGGCTTGCGTGCGCGACCGCCTGCCAGGCCTCGTTGTCCGCCTGCTGCGCGAGCTCGAGCGCCTGCCGATAGCTCGCGCGCGCGGCATCGAGGCGGCCGAGGCGGCTTTCGAGATCGCCGAGCATCGCGTCGACGACGGACTCGTTGACGCGCCCATTCGTGCGATGGAGCTCGTCGCGCGCGGCATCGAGCAGCGTGCGCGCCTCGTTCCAGTCCCGTTTCGCCATCGCGCAGCGGCCGAGCCCGCGCAGCGCTTCGGCGCGCTGGCGCACGAGATCGTGCGCTTTCGCGACGTCGAGCGCATGCCGGTACGCGGTCTGTGCGCCGGCGACGTCGCCGCCGTCGAACAGATCGTCGCCGCGATCGACCGCGATCTCGGCGAGGCACGACCAGCAGTCGATCGACGTCGCGACGCTCTCGCCCTTCGCGTACGCGGCGAGCGCCTGGTCGCCGTCGCCGAGCTGGCCGTAGGCGATGCCGAGATTGATCCACGCGACGGCCTCGGCCATCGGGTACGGATTCGCGCGCAGCGCATCGAGCGTCTCGCGATACGCGTCGACCGCGAGCGCGAATTCGCCGCGGGCGTTGTACATGAAGGCGAGATCGTTGCGCACGAGCGCCAGCAGCTTGCCGTCGCCGACCGTCTCGGCCGCCTTCAGCGCCGAATGCGTGATCGCGAGCGCCTTCTCGACTTCGCCGGATTCCGCATAGGCGAGACCGAGATTGCGCTGCGCGACGCCCTGCTGATACAGATCGCCCGTTTCCTTGAACGAGGCGACCGCACGTTCCGTCTCGCGCGTGCCCGAGGCGAAATCGCCCTGGTTGATGTACGCGCTGCCGAGCAGACGCTCCGCAAGCGCGCGATCGGCGACGCCGGTTTCGCAAGGCTGATCGAGCGCCGCTTGCGCGGCCGCCTTCTGCGCGGCGGCATCGACGACTTCGTGCTCGAGCCCGGCCAGTGCGACGTAGGCGTTGCGCGCACCGCACGAATCGTCCGCGCTTAGCCACGCGTCGATCGATGCGTGATACAGCGTGCGGGCCTGCGGCGCGAGAGCCTTGTCGCCTTTCGCGCGCAGCGTCTGTGCTTCGGCGAGCGCGGCCACGGCCGCAGCACGGTCGCGATCCGCCTTCGAGGCGGGATGCGCGGTCGCCGCGGCGATCGCGTAGTGGAATGCGCGGTCCGTGCGCGATGGCGTGACGACGAGCTCCCAGGTCATCCGGCTTGGCGCGAAGAACGTGGCGCGCACGATCGATTCGCGTCCGGCCTCGGTGGCGAGCGCCGTCGTCGTTGCGCCTTGCGCCTGCCAGCGCAGCTCGAGCCCGACCGCATCGCGCTGATGGAGCGTGACCTCGGTCGCCTGGCCCTGGTCGAGCGTGAGTCGATACGTGCGCGTCTCGCCCGCGGCCGCCGCCTCGTTGCGCGCGCGGCCGGCAACGAGGTCGGTTCCTTTCGGGCTGGCCGGCCCTGCGAGCGCGACCAGAACCATCGCCACGGCGATGCGGCTCTGCGCGAGCTTCCTCGCTTTTCGCGCGGCGGCGGATGTCATCGACCTGCGAGCCCCCTGCCCGAAACCGCGCCCGGTGCATGCCTGCGCCGCGAGGCGGTCTCGGGGCCAAGCATAATGCAGGGATCGGTGTGGCGATGACGTCATGGCGACGCGCAAGCCGTTCATCTTGCTTGGCCGCGGAGCGGCTGCGTGCTCCCGCGTACAATGAACGTTCCGACCCGGACCTTCCGACCACCGATGACTTACCCGCACACCCGGCCGCGCCGCATGCGCCGAGATGCGTTCTCGCGTGCCTTGATGCGAGAGACCGAGCTGTCGCCGACGGACCTGATCCTGCCCGTGTTCGTGCGCGAAGGGCACGGCGTACGCGAGGCCGTGCCGTCGATGCCGGGCGTCGAGCGCCTCTCGATCGATGTGCTGATGCACCGCGCCGCCGAGGCGCAGGCGCTGGGCATCCCCGCGCTTGCGCTCTTCCCGGTCACGCCGCCGGAGGCGAAGAGCCTCGATGCGCGCGAGGCCTGGAATCCGCAAGGGCTCGCCCAGCGCGCGGTGAGGGCGCTCAAGCAGTCATTCCCGGAGCTCGGCGTGATCACCGACGTCGCACTCGATCCGTTCACGACGCACGGCCAGGACGGTCTGATCGACGACTCGGGCTACGTGGTCAACGATGCGACCGTGGAGGCGCTGGTCAAGCAGGCCGTGTCACAGGCCGAGTCCGGCGCCGACATCGTCGCGCCGTCGGACATGATGGATGGCCGGATCGGCGCGATTCGCGGCGCGCTCGAAGCGGCCGGGCATGTGCACACGCGGATCCTGGCGTATTCGGCCAAGTACGCGTCCGCGTTCTACGGCCCGTTCCGCGACGCGGTCGGTTCCGCGGCCAGTCTCGGCAAGGGCAACAAGCACACGTACCAGATGGACCCGGCCAACTCGGACGAAGCGATGCGCGAGATCGCGCTCGATCTCGACGAAGGGGCGGACATGGTCATGGTCAAGCCTGCGCTGCCGTACCTCGACATCGTGCGCCGCGTGAAGGAGCGCTTCGGCGTGCCGACGTTCGCGTATCAGGTCAGCGGCGAGTACGCGATGCTGAAGGCGGCG
>DAISJF010000069.1:0-8145 GCA_036821625.1 Rhodanobacteraceae bacterium | reverse complement strand
AACATTTCGAAAAGCTGCGCCTGGCTGCCCTGGATCGCCGCGAACGGCTTCAGTACCACCGATAAGGCCCGGCAGATCCCGGAGGGACACGTGTACGTTGTCGTCTCCCTTGTTACCGTAGAAATCAACGACGCTTTCTAGCGTGTCTAGTTCGTCATCACTCAAGCTCGGGCTCATGGACGCATCCTTGACCACGTCGAGGCCCTCTTCGAAGGTATCGCAATCGTCGTCGCTGCCATTGCAAACCCAGCGCCCGCTCGGATCGACATACCGATACGGATTCCCATCGGCATAGCCATACCGATTGAAGTTCGTACCGGTCTGCGTATCAGGATCGACCGGATCGGTCGACAGGAACCTCCCCAACTGCGGGTCGTAGTACCGCGCCTGCAGATAAACGAGCCCGCTCGGATCCATGACCGCGCCCGTGAACCCCGGCCCATCGGGCTGCGTCCCGAACGCGCCGCCATACGGCAGGTAGTGATAGCGCTGCGTGACCGTCTGATTCGCGTCGGTCTCGGCGACGAGTGAGCCGAGCGCATCGGTGTGAAGGTATCTACGGCCTTGCAGATCATCGCGCCCGATCAGATGCCGACCGAGATAGACGTAACGCGTCTGCGCCAGATTCACCGGCGGCTTCTCGAAGCTGTTGCAGAACACACGGTCGTTCGACGCCGCGCAGCCGGTCGGCAGCGCGGGTTCGAGCTCGATCAGCAAGCGTCCTTCGTGGTCGTAAATCGCGACACGCTGCCCGCCATTGACGTTCGTGACCGTGCGCCGGCCTTCGGCGTCGTAGCGATACGACTCGACGCCCGGCAGGCCGAGCAGGAGATCGCTGCGATCGAAGGTAAAGGCCTGGTTGCCCTTGTGCGTCAGGTGCCCTTGCGCGTCGTAGGTCAGCGGTGTCGAGACGCCACCGATGACCATCGCGCTCGCGCGGTTGGTCGCGGCATCGATCGTGAAGCTCGTGGTGACGCCGCCGATGGTCGCGGTCTTGAGATTGTCGAAGTCGTCGTAGCCGAACGTCGCGTTGCCCCAGAGCGCGGCGGCGTTGGCCGTGAGCAGCCGGTGTTCGGGGTCGTAGCTCATCGCGACCGAGTCGGCGTGGCCGGCAAGGTGATCGGTAATCGCGGTGACGTTGCCGACGCCGTCGTAGCCGAGGTCGCGGTTGAGGACCAGTCCCTCCGTGACGTTCTGCGGCAGGAGACGGCTGTTCTCGGTCATCGCGTGCGCTATCCCGTTGCCGTAGCTGAAGCCCTTGACCGCACCGTTCGGCCAGTAGGTGATGTTCGAGGCGTAACTCCCCACTTTCGTCGGCTCGCCGAAGACATCGGGCGCGTAGTCGATCGCGGTCTGGTCCGGGTAGGTCATCCCGCTCGGCTGGCCGCGCGTGTTGTAGGCGGTGTCGATCTCGTACGGATCGCCGTCGATCGCGAGGGTCTCGACGGTCAAGAGACCGCGCCGATTCGGGTTGTAGGTGCGCGTGATGCCGCCGCGGCTGGCGGTGTGCAATACCCCGTTGGGCCACCAGGTCTGGACGATGTCCTCGTCCGTGCCGCCGGGATAGTCGACGGTGAGGAGCCGGTTGCGGTGATCGTAGGTGCGCGCGACCTTGTTCGTGCTGTTGATCGCGCCGAAGTTGCAGCCGACGTCGCCGGCGAGATCGGCGCTCGCGGTGACGTTGCCGGCGCCGTCGCGGACGAAGACCGCGGTGCCGTGCTCGGGGCTGAAGGTGGCGCAGACGAAGCGGCCGCTCCAGTCCCAGGTGCGCACGAGGCTGCCGCGACTGATCGATTGGGGTCGGCCCCACGCATCGCGCGCGATCTGCGTCGTGTAGAGCGGCCCGTCGATCGTGACCGGCCAGGCCGTCGAGGGCGTGTCGTGCGTCAGATAATGGATATACGTCGTCGCGTTCGGATCGGCGATGCGCGTGACGAAGCCGGACTGGTAGGTATAGCTCGTGACATAGCCGACGAAACTCTTCTGCGTGATGCGGCCGAGGCCATCGTAGAGATAGCTCGTGCCGCTGCCCTCGTTGGGATTGGTGGACGGCACCGAGACGAACGCGGGACCGCCGTCGCCGGCATAGTGGGTGTTGACGTAGCGCGCGCTGTCGTTGACCTGGATCGGGCGCAGCAGCGCATCGTATTTCGTGATCGTCTGGTGCGTGTCGGTGGTCTCGGTCGAGGACCAGCCCGCAGCGCTGGTCGACCACACGATCGTGGTCGGCGCGAAGCTCTGGTTGCCGCCGGTGCCGGGATCGCCGGCGGGATAGTGGATGCCCGAAAGGCGCCCCATCGTGTCGTGATCGTAAGTCCAGACCGAGCCGCGCTCGTCGGTCCAGCTGTCGATCGTGCCGGTGTTCGAGACGGTGACGGATGCGTGCTCGCCGGTCGCATAGCCGATGTTCTGCGGGATGCCGCGGGTCCAGTTCGCATAGGTCGTCGCCTGCCCATCGCCGTCCTTGCTCGACTGCAGCGTGCCGTCGGCGTTGTAGACGAACGTGCGATCGACCTCGCCGAAGCGGCTGACGCTGGTCGGCTGCTCGTACGCATCGAGCACGCGCGCGAGCTCGGTCGTTCCGGCGCTGACGATCTTCTGCACGGTGCCGAGGATCCACTTCGTCTTGTTGTTCACGTAAGTCACGCTCTCGGACTTCGTCGCCGAGCCCGCGCGCGTGACGCTCTGCGCGAAGCCGAACTCATCGAGGCTGGCTGCGGTGTAGCTGAACGTTGCGCCCGCGAGCGTGGTCGTGCGCTGCTTGAGCGGCCTGAGCGCGGTGAGCCGCACGGTATCGCCGCGTGTCTGCGCCGGCGTGCCAAGGTCGGCCGGCCAGGACTGGCCGGTGGCGGGGAAGTAGGTATAGGTCTCCGATTGAAGATAGCTCGATCCCGAGCCGCCGCTCTCCTTCTTGACGAGCAGGCCTTCATCGTCGTGATAGCCGGTGCCGAACGTGTAGCGGGTCAGGTAGCCCAGCGGATCGGTGACCGTCGTCGTGACGGTCGCCGCGCAGCTCGAGCCCGAGCAGCCCGCATACGCGAGCGCCCAGTGGAGCGGCGCGGCGAGTCCGGGTCCGGTGATCTGCTTCTGCGTCAGCGCGAGCGTGTCGTAGACGCCGGGCTGCACGCTGCCGAACGCGACGTTGGCGCTGTTCGTGTAGCAGGTATTGGGCGCGCCGTTGCGGCCGCGTCGCGCGATGCCGAACGTGAACGTGCCGTGCGCGCCGCTCGGGTGCGTGATCGTGCCCGAGAAGCTGTTTGGGGCCTGCGGCGTGCCGGGGGCGCCGCAGGTCCACGGATTGGCGTAGGTCCAGCTGATGTGGTTGAGCGTGTCGAACGCGATCGTCCACTTCGAGGCGTCCGGCCGCGTGACCGACGAGAGCGAGTAGTACGCGCCGTTGTACGTGTAGGCATACGTCCAGGTGTGCGAACCGTCGTTGATCGACTGCACGAGGTTGGTGGTGCCGGAGTAAGTCAGCGTGATCGTGCGCGCGTCGCTGCTGGTGATCTTGAGAAGGTGCAGCGGCTTATACGGGTCGTACTGGTACTTGACCCAGTTGCCGAAGCGGTCCTCGACCTTGGTCGCCATCATCCAGACGTCGGCGCGATCGAGCGTCGCGGTGACGCCGGGCTGCGCCGTATCGGCCGGACGCGTGAGCGCGACGTAAGGGCGCGTGGCGAGCCAGTTGAACGTGTACTTCGTGCCGTCCGGCGCGATCGCGAGGAAGCCTTCGCCGGTGCCCGGGCTGTCGACGTCGAGCTGGGCGAGGCAGCTCACCATCCACCAGTCGTTCGTGACGATCGGATAACTGCCCGAGGTCGGATGCTCGGTATTGTTCGGCGCGCGCTGGAGCAGCTCGCGGCGGCCGTAGCCCGGCACCGCGAGCGCGTAGCCGGTCGCGTATTGCTCCGACGGGATCGTCGTCGTGACGGTCGTGGTCGGGTTTTCGATCGACGGCGTCGTCACCACGGCCGGCGGCGCGCCGGCGAACGCGCTGCAGCGCGCATTCGGGTTCGCGCCGGGCACGGTCCAGCCGACGCTGGTCGCGACGCGGCCTTCGATATGCGGGACCTCGATATCCCAGTCGCCGAACGCGCGCTCGGGAATCACGCCGGCCGGATTGACCTCGACCGCGTAGCGGCGGCCGACCGCGACCGGCAGAGCCGAGTTGCCGGGCAGTTGCACATCGGTCGTCGAAAAATCGACGTGACCGCTGAAATAGTCGATGCGGTCCCCGAGAAGACCCGCATCGAGCGCGCCGACGTTCGTATCCGAACGGATCAGATTGCCGTATTCCTGCGGCAGCGTCTGCGAGTGGACGGTCTGAGACAGCAGCGCGACGAGCAGATGCGGAAACGCGCGGTTTGCGCGGCCGAGCACGAGCATGACGACACCTCCGGCAGACGACGGAACGGCAAAGGTCGAGCGGAGGTGTCACGAGAGTGCGTCGGACCGGCGCCGGAAAGCCAGAGGCAAGAATGCGAAGGACGTCACAAAGCGGCGCCGGCGCGCCGCGGGTCAATCCATCAAGCCGTGCCGCGCCGCATAGCGGATCAGTTCCGCCGTATTGCGCGCGCCGAGCTTGTCGAGCACGCGGAAGCGATGGTTCTCGGCGGTCTTCGTGCTCGTGCCGAGCTGGCGCGCGATTTCCTTCGTCGTCATGCCTTCGACGATCAGATGGAACACTTCGCGCTCGCGCGAGGTCAGATCGCGATACGGATCCTCGAGCTGCGCGTGCGGCTTCTGCACCTGCTGCGCGAGCACCTTCGATGCGTGCGTGCCGAAATAGCCGCGCCCGCTCGCGAGCGCGCGCACGGCCGCGAGCATCTCCGCGCTCGCGCTGTCCTTGAGCAGGAAGCCGGCCGCGCCCGCCCGCACGACGTGCATCACGTATTCCTCCTCGGCGTGCATGGTCAGGACCAGGATGCGCGTGTTCTCGAGCTCCTTGGTCAGCCGGCGCACGACCTCGATGCCGTTGAGCTTCGGCATCGAGATGTCGACGACGACGACGTCCGGCTGCGTTTTCAGCGCGAGGTCGACGGTTGACATGCCGTCCGCGGCCTGACCGACGACCTGACAGTCGCCGCTGCCGTTGAGCAACGCGACGAGACCGTCGCGCACGATGGTGTGGTCGTCGGCGACCAGGACTCGGATCGGTTTCACGCGGCATCTCCCGGCAAGAGTGGAATCAGCACGCGCAATTGCATGCCTTCGCCCGGACGCGAGACGACGGTGAAACGTCCGCCGAACAGGCGCACGCGCTCGCGCATGCTGGCGAGCCCGGTGCTGTGACCGTCGGTGCCTTTTGCGAACGCCTCGTCGACGTCCACGCCGCGACCGTCGTCGACGATGAGAAACTGCAGCCACTGGTCGTGACGCTGGGCGAGGCGCATCACCACATGGCGCGCCTGCGCATGCTTGAGCACGTTGGTCAGCGCCTCCTGCGCGATCCGGAAGATCAGCGTGGACAGGTCGCCGTCGATCGGCGTCGGCAGCGCGCCGACGTCGACCTCGACTTCGTAGCCGCCGCTCTCGGCGGAATGCCGTGCGAGCCAGTTGAGCGCGGCCTCCAGACCGAGATCGTCGAGGATCTGCGGGCGCAGCAGACGCGACAGCGCGCGTGTCTCCTGGATCGCCGAGTCGCAGATCGCCAGCGCCTCATGCAGCGGGCTCGCGGCGTCGCCGGCGCCGTTGATCGAGCGCGCGAGCGCATCGAGGCGATGGCGCAGCGCCGTCAGCTGCTGGCCGATGCCGTCGTGCAGTTCGCGCGCGAGCCGGCGACGCTCGTCTTCCTGCACGCGCCACACCGAACGCGCGAGCTGCTTGAAATGCTGCTCGCCGGAATGGAGCTGCGCGAACAGGCGTTCCTGCTGCTCGCGCAGCTGCGCGAGCTGCTCGCGCACCGATTCGTCTTTCGTCGACGACATCTTGATTTTCGCTTCACTCATGTACGACTCACCGGAAGACCATACGCCGTCGCGAGCCTCGTCAGCGCCGCCTGCTGCGCCGCCGGCGTGTCGCGTGCAAGATCGTCGTACGCCGACTGGGCCGCACGAGACGCCTCGCGTTCGGCGTCGCCGCCCTGTGCACGCAACAGCGCGGCCGCGAGCGCATGGATCTCGAACGCGCGGCCGTACGAAGGCAGACGCGCGAGCTCGCTGCGCGCGGCGCGGTAGTCGGGCAGGGCATCGGCCCCGTTGATTTCGAGCGCGGCTTCGGCAAGGGAGAGGCGCAGCGGCGTGCTCGCGTATTTGGCAAGGTCCGCGCGCGTCGCGGCCAGCTCCTTGGCCGCATCCTTCGACTTGCCTTGCACGTGCAGTGCGCGAGCCCGCGTAAGCCTTGCCGAAAGCTCCGTGCCGTAACTATGCGCATCCTGCGCCGCCGCGATCGCCTTGGCGGACTTGGCGAGCGCATCGTCCGCGCGCCCGCGCCCGAGCGCGATTTCGGCCTGGCGCCACAGCAAGAGAGCGGCCTGCTCGCTGTTGCCGACTTTCTCCGCATCGAGATCCGCGATCGCCGCGTCGGCCGCGTCCCAGTCGCCGGCATCGCGCAGCGTCGCGCTCTCGAGCAGCTGCATTTCGACGGTGCCGCGCGAATCCTCGCGCTCCTTGAACTGGTCGAACGCGCGCTTGGCGTGATCGAGCGCCGCGGAAAGCTTGCCCTCCGTGCGATCGAGATCGGCGAGATTGGCCAGGCTGATGCTGCGCTCTTCGGCCATCTGCAGCTCTTCGGCATGATGCAGGCTGTCCTCGAGCGCCTCGCGCGCCAGCGCGAAATTGCCGCGCGCGGTCTCGGCGAGGCCGAGGCTCTGCTTGGCGCGGACGATGCCGACATGATCGTTGGCCTTCGCATAGGTCGAGGCCGCCTGGTTCCAGTACACCTCGGCGTTGTCGAACTCGCCGACCTGGTAGTACGAGAAGCCGACGTTGAGCAGGCTCGAACCGATCTGCCGTGCATTGCCGATCGTCTGGTACATCGCGAGCGCACCGCGGTACGAATCGAGCGCGCCGCGGTAGTCGCCGCGTTCCTCCTTGAGGACCCCTTCGTCGTTGGCGAGATCGGCGAGCGCCGCGTTGTCGCCGAGCGGTTCGAGCAGCTTGCGTGCTTCGTCGAGCGCGCGCTGCGCGGCCTGGAAGTCGCCCTGCACGGCACGCACGGTCGAGAGATTGCGCAGGCTGACTGCGACGCCGCGCGTATCGCCGATCGCCTTGCGCGCCTGGATGGCCTGCTCGAACGTCGTCGCGGCGACGTCGAGCTGGCCGAGATTCTGGTAACCGATGCCGAGCGCGTGCGTGACATCCGCTTTCATGCGCGAATCGTCGAGGCGGTTCGCCAGGATCTGCGTGCGCGCCAGATAGTCGTCGACCGCGCGCTTGGAATCGCCGGCCATGATCGTGTACTTGCCGAGCGCGAACCAGGCGTCTTCGTTGCGCGGATCTTCGGCGACGACCGCCTGCAGGATCTTCGTCGCGCCTTCGTAATCGCCGAGCTCGCTCTTCGCGCGCGCGAGCAACACGCGTGCGGGATGATCGTTCGGCGATTCCGCGACGAGCGGATCGAGGATCTTCGCCGCTTCCTCGTTCTCGCCGAGCAGAACCAGCGCATATGCGCGCGCGCGGACCGCATCGCGGCCCTGCCGGGACGCCAAGGCATCCTTGGCCTGGCGGGCGACGGACGACAGGTCCGCGACGCGACCGCTCCGATCGAGCTCGTCCTCGACCGACCACCAGAGCGCAGGGCTCGCCGCATGCTCGGCTGCCGCCGTCAACGTCGAAGCACTGAGCTTGTCGACGTCGTGCTGCGCATGCAGCCGGCCGATCATCCGCATCGTCGAGGCATCCGGCCACGCCGCGGAGACCGTGCCGCCAAGATTCAGCTGCGCAAAGAGCTTCGCCTGCAGATCGCGCAGATTCGCCGGCAGCGTTTCCTCGCTCGAAGGCGCCGTGGCGTCGCTCCAGGTCGGCTGCGCCGCTCCTTCCTGCCAGATCGACAGGCGGACGACGACGTTTCCGGCATTGTCGCGCTGCAGGTCGCCTTCGAGCAGCTTGCGCGCGCCGAGCGTCTGGACCACGCGCGCGCGCTGTCGCCGCTCCGCGTCCGCGTCGTATCCGAGCTCCTTCAGCGCGCGGTCGACCCTTCGAGTGT
>DAISJF010000068.1:0-8171 GCA_036821625.1 Rhodanobacteraceae bacterium | reverse complement strand
CGATGTGTCTGGTCGATGCGGCGCGACCAGAGTCCGCTCAGCTCGCCGCGCAATGGCTCGGGCTTGCCGATGCCTGCGAACGGATCGCGGAGGATGGCTCTTATCAGTTCGTTGAGCCGCGCGAGTACCCTGCGGTCCTGCAATTGCCACCAATTATACTGTTCCCATGCAACCGCATCAAAAGCGAGTCTTCTAGCCACGCTTCTTTGCCCGTGTGCCCGCAGTCTTGCGCTTGGCTTTGGCCTTCGCGCGATAAGCCGTCTTCGCCTCGCGCACTGCCAGTAGCGGCTGCGGTTCGATGAGGTCGCGATAGATCTTCTGGCCTGCGTCAAGCCGAGCGACCGAATCTCGCAGGTGACGAGCGTTCGCCGGGCTCGACAGAAGGTATTCCGTCTCTTTCCAGCTGTTGTATTCGTTCAGCGACATCACGACGACGTCATCGGAGTCACGGCGCGTGATGATCGTGACGTCGGCGTCCTCGACGACGCGGTCGAGCACTTCCTTCAAATGACGGCGAGCATCGGAAAAATTTATCGTGCGCATCGCGGGGCACCTGTACCTGTAGTGGTACAAGTCTAGCTACGCGAAGGCGAAGCGTCAAACGCATCGGCGGCATTCCAGCGTGCGCATTCGACTCCGCCACGCGTGCGAATTCCGTGCTGACGCGACAACTTCTCGGAAGATTACGCCGTCGGAAGACCTGGACCGCTCAGGACTTCAGCTCGGCCTTGAGCTTCGCAACCTCATCCGGAAACCACGCCCCGTTCTGCTCGAGGACGTCGGCGACGACTTTCTCGGCATCGGCCTCGCGATGCAGTGCCTTGAGCGCCTTGACGCGCGCCATTGCGACGGCGAGACGGTTCTCGCCATACGCTTTGTTCGCGGCCTGCTCGAGCAGCGGCAACGCCTCGGCCGGCTTGTCGCGGTCGAGCAGGCTCTTGCCGAAGCGGAACGCGTAGACGTAGTCGTCCGGATACGCGGCGATGAGTTTCGGGTACAGCGCGTCCAGTTCTTCGGTCCGCTTCGCGCGCATCAGATAGACGCGAAGGTTGTCCGACGCGTTGCGGTCCTTCTTGAGATCGCCGTCGAGGTATTTGCGTGTCGATTCGATCGCATGATCGAGCACGGCCGTTTCGGCCTTCGCATCGCCGATTGCGGCATCGACGTCGGCGGTCGTGATCACGGTGCTGCGCTGGTCTGCGCAGGTTGGCCTGGCGACGAAAACACGCTGGGCAAGCAACTGGTCGAGCGCCGGCTTCTGCGCGGCGAGCATCGGCTTGCGCTCGGCTTCCGGCATCTTCTCGCTCGCATCGAGAAGGTTGTCGACGACGTACGGGCGCTCGCAGCCGAGATCGCCGGCCAGCGCGCTTTTCGCCGCAGCAACGGCCGCCGCGTCGTCCTTCGCCTTCATCGCGCGAGCCAGCTCGAGTCGATCGCGCCAGAGCGTGACTCTTGCATTCTTCGCGCTCGCCGCACGCACGTTCTCGGGCAGGCTCGCGTACCAGTCGAGGCCGGCCTGACCGTCCTTGCGCGCTTCGTACGAGCCGAGCACGGTTTCGATCGCATCGGTCGAGCCTTTCGCCGCGTTTGCCTTGAGCTGATCGAGCGTATGGCTGCCGGCGAGAATCCCGTCGATGTCCTTATAGAACTTGTCGCGCGTCTGCTCGCCGAGGATGCGACCCAGCTCGGCGCCGTCCTCGTTCAGCACGATGTAAGCCGGAAGCGCCCTGACCTGGAGTTTCTTCATCCATGCCGCGCCGTCCGGTGAATCAGCGTCGACTTCGGCCGCAACGGTGCGCGCTTCGAGCTTCTGCCACTCCGGACCGTTCAGCACGTGCGTCGTCATGAAATAGCACGAGTAGCACCACGGTGCGCCGAAATCGAGCAGCACCGGCTGGTGTGTCTTCTTCGCCTGTGCGATGGCGTCGTCGACGGTCTTCGGTGATTCGGCGAGCGCCGCGGTCGAGAACGCGAGCGCGAGCAGTGTGAATGCAAATTTCATGGTTGCGAGCCTTTCAGGTGATCCCACAGGAACGTGTATGCCATCGCGTACCTGTACGCCGGCTGCTTGTTGTCGGCGGTGAAGGTCAGGGCGCCGAGCCATGCGGCGCGAGAGGTTTGTCATGGGTCTGAAGCTTCGCGGAAATCGAGCCGCCTCTATCGCAGAGGCATGTGGGCTTGTCCAGAGACGGAAGTCCTGTCCGCAACAAAAAAAGCCCCGCGCTGGGCGGGGCTTTACATCTGAAAGATCGAACCGAAGCTTCCCTCACCCCGGCCCTCCCGCAAGCGGAGAGGGGGGATGGTGGCTTAGAGCAGCGGCACGAGCAGCAGCGCGACGATATTGATGATCTTGATCAGCGGATTGACCGCCGGACCGGCCGTGTCCTTGTACGGATCGCCGACCGTGTCGCCGGTGACGGCAGCCTTGTGCGCATCCGAG
Organism: Rhodanobacteraceae bacterium; assembly: GCA_036821625.1. Lineage (GTDB taxonomy): Bacteria > Pseudomonadota > Gammaproteobacteria > Xanthomonadales > Rhodanobacteraceae > Dokdonella_A. The sequence goes on along the minus strand of DAISJF010000068.1, from coordinate 5,731 downwards.
CCCTTGCCGCCGAAATTGCCGTCCTCGATGTATTTCTTCGCGTTGTCCCAGGCGCCGCCGCCGGTCGTCATCGAGATCGCGACGAAGAGCCCGGTCACGATCGTGCCGATCAGCACGCCGCCGAGCGCCTGCGCGCCGGCCAGCGTGCCGCCGCCGAGATACTTGAAGCCGAACGCGACCACGATCGGCACCAGCACCGGCAGGAGCGAGGGAATCATCATTTCCTTGATCGCCGCGCGGGTCAGCATGTCGACCGCGCGCGAATAGTCGGGCCTGGTCTTGCCTTCCATGATGCCCTTGATCTCGCGGAATTGGCGGCGCACTTCTTCGACGACTGAACCCGCGGCACGGCCGACGGCTTCCATCGCCATCGACGCGAACAGGAACGGAATCAGGCCGCCGATCAGGAGACCGATGATCACGAGGTGGTTCGAGAGATCGAATGTGAAGATCTGATCCGGGTGCTCGACGCCGAGCTTGTGCGTGTAGTCGGCGAACAGCACCAGCGCCGCGAGACCGGCGGAGCCGATCGCGTAGCCCTTGGTCACGGCTTTGGTCGTGTTGCCGACCGCGTCGAGCGGATCTGTCACGCTGCGCACGTCCTTCGGCAGCTCGGCCATCTCGGCGATGCCGCCGGCGTTGTCGGTGATCGGACCGTACGCGTCGAGCGCGACGATCATGCCCGTCATCGACAGCATCGCGGTCGCCGCGATCGCGATGCCGTACAGGCCCGCGAGGTGATACGCGCCCCAGATCGCGGCGCAGACCGCGAGCACCGGCAGCGCGGTCGCCTTCATCGACACGCCGAGGCCGGCGATGATGTTCGTCGCATGGCCCGTGGTCGACGCCTTCGCGACGTGGCGCACCGGCGAAAACTCGGTCGCCGTGTAGTACTCGGTGATCCAGACCATCGCGCCGGTCAGCACGAGACCGATCACCGCGCAGCCGAAGATGTTCCAGACGCCGTATGTCGAGCCGGCCATGAGCTGCTGCGTCACCGGAATGAACCCGATCAGCGCGAGCACGGCCGATACGATCACGCCCTTGTACAGCGCGTTCATGATCTTGCCGCCCGCCGTCGCCTTGACGAAGAACGTGCCGATGATCGAAGCGACGATCGAGACGCCGCCGAGCACGAGCGGATACAGCACGCCGTTCGGACCCGCTTCGGTCGCCATGACGCCGCCGAGCAGCATCGTTGCGATCAGCGTGACCGCGTACGTTTCGAAGAGGTCCGCCGCCATGCCGGCACAGTCGCCGACGTTGTCGCCGACGTTGTCGGCGATCACGGCCGGGTTGCGGGGATCGTCCTCGGGAATGCCGGCCTCGACCTTGCCGACAAGATCGGCGCCGACGTCGGCGCCCTTCGTGAAGATGCCGCCGCCCAGACGCGCGAAGATCGAGATCAGCGAGGAGCCGAACGCGAGTCCGACCAGCGCATGCAGAGCGCGGTCCTCGCTGAAGCCCGCGTGATGCGTCAATATGATGAAGTAGCCGGCGACGCCGAGCAGGGCGAGGCCGACCACGAGCATGCCGGTGATCGCGCCGCCCCGGAACGCGACCGCGAGCGCGCTCGCGATGCCGCCGCGCGCGGCCTCGGTCGTGCGCACGTTCGCACGCACCGAGATGTTCATCCCGATATAGCCGGTCAGTCCCGACAGGATCGCGCCGATCGCAAAACCAATGGCGGTGCCCCAGTCCAGCGCGAGCCCGATGACGACAAGGAGCACGACGCCGACGATCGCGATCGTCGTGTATTGCCGGTTCAGATAAGCACGTGCGCCCTCCTGGATCGCCGCGGCGATCTGCTGCATGCGCTCGTTGCCGGCGGGCTTGGCCAGGATCCAGCGGATCGACCAGACCCCGTAGAGAATCGCGAGAACCGCGCATATCAGCGCGGTCAACAAACCGTAATGCTCGAACAGCATCGAACCCTCCCAAGAGACGCAGGAAATTGGCGACGGAAACCGGGGAACCTCACGCGAGTATAGCGACGCGGCGCGGAAATCGGGCGGTGCGGCGGTGCAGTAGCGGTTGGCCCGGATCGGGCGACGACCCTCCCTGGTGGCTTATGCGTTTCCTTCCCTTCCCCCGCGAATGCGGGGGAAGGTGCTGGAGGCGGATATGGGTTCTTTTGGGATGTGTCGTGATAGCTCAGCCATCAAGGGCAGGGCGAACCAAGGCCACCCTCACCCCAACCCTCTCCCGCAAGCGGGAGAGGGGGAAGTGCGAGCGAAGCGTCCGGCGCGCCTGTCGGCGCGCCTATTTGTCTTCGATCGAATAGGCCGCCAGTTTCTTCTTGACGCGCGCATTCTTGAGCCGCACGTAGTCCGGAATCCCGTCCTTCCCGTACTTCGGCGGATCCTCGCCGCGGATCAGCGGCCCTAGGTAGCGCCGTGCCGCCGCCGTGATGCCATAGCCGTCCTTCGTGATGTACGAAGGCGGGAGCTTCTTCTCATGGTTCGCGATCTTCTCGAGCGAAGCCGATTCGATCTTCCAGCGATAGGGCTTGTCCGACGTGCGCACGATCACCGGCATGACGGCGTTCATGCCTTTGAGCGCATATTCGACCGCTGCCTTGCCGACCGCGTAAGCCTGATCCGCATCGACCTTCGAAGCGACGTGCCGCGCCGAGCGCTGCAGATAGTCCGGCAGCGCCCAGTGATACTTGTAGCCGAGCTTCGATTTGACGAGCTGTGCAATGACCGGCGCCGCACCGCCGAGCTGCGTGTGCCCGAACGCATCGCGCGTGCCGGCCTCCGCCAGAAACTGGCCCGCGGCATTCTTGACGCCCTCGGAGACGACGACCGTGCAGTAGCCGACGCGCTCGACCGTCTGCTTCACGCGCGCGAGGAACCTGTCCCCGTCGAACGGGATTTCCGGGAACAGGATGATGTGCGGCGGCTCGCCGGCCTTGCGCGCGGCGAGTCCGCCCGCCGCGGCGATCCAGCCTGCATGACGTCCCATGACCTCGATCACGAACACCTTGGTCGACGATTCGCACATCGATTCGACGTCGAGGCTCGCTTCGGCGACGGAGACCGCGGTGTACTTCGCGACGGAGCCGAATCCCGGGCAGCAGTCGGTCACGGCGAGATCGTTGTCGACCGTCTTCGGCACGCCGATCGTCGCGATCGGATAGCCGAGCTGCTTGCCGATCTGCGAAATCTTGAGCGAGGTGTCGGCCGAATCGTTGCCGCCGTTGTAGAGGAACCAGCGGATGTCGTGGGCGCGGAACACCTCGATCAGGCGCTCGTACTGCGCGCGGTTCTGCTCGAACGATTTCAATTTGTACCGACACGAGCCGAACGCTCCGCCCGGGGTGTGGCGCAATGCCGCAACCGCCGCCGCCGATTCCTTCGACGTATCGATGAGATCCTCGCGCAGCGCGCCGATGATGCCGTTGCGCGCCGCGAGCACGCCGACGCCTTTGCGGCGAGCCGTCTGGATCACCGCGCATGCGGTGGCGTTGATGACCGCGGTGACGCCGCCGGATTGCGCGTAGAGCAGGTTGCCTTTGCCCATGGAATCTCCTCTGGGAAGCGGTTTGACACGTTTCCAGCCAGCCGCTAGCGTTGCTTCAAGGGTCTTCAAGTCTAGCCTCAGCGGCGGCGCGGCCGCATCGGAGCAGCATGCGACTCGTCCTACTCGGCGCCCCCGGCTCGGGCAAGGGCACCCAGGCCGCGATGCTCAAGGCCGAGCTCCGGGTGCCGCACATCTCGACCGGCGATCTCCTGCGTGCCGCGGTCAAGGCCGGCACGCCGCTCGGTCTCAAGGCCAAGGCGGTCATGGAGGCGGGCAAGCTCGTCTCCGACGACATCGTGCTGGCGATGCTCGAGGAGCGCATCACGCAGCCCGATGCGCAAGGCGGCTTCATTCTCGACGGGTATCCACGCAACCTGGCCCAGTGCGAAGCGCTCGAAGCGCTGCTCGCGCGCATCGGCCAGCCGCTCGACGTTGCGGTCAAGCTCAAGGTGCCGAGCGAGCTGATCGTCGAGCGGATCGCCGGCCGCGCCGCGGCGGAAGGTCGCAAGGACGACACGCCGGAAACCGTGCGCGAGCGCCTTCGCGTCTACGCCGAGCAGACGGCGCCGGTCGCCGAGCATTTCGCTGCGATCGGCCACCTGCGCATCGTCGACGGCGTCGGCGACGTCGACTCGGTGTTCCGCCGCATTCTCGATGCGTTGGGCGACGAAGGCGACGCAGACCGGCGGCGAGCCTAGCGCGGCGAGCCTTTTTCGCGTCGAGACCGCGCGCGCGGCCTCACGCGCGCAGCACACGACGACATCATGAGCCGACGCGAAGCCCCGTTCGTCCAGATCGCGACGCTCGTCCGTGATCTGTGCCAGCTTCGCCGCGGGCCGGAGGAGATGCCGTATTCGAAGCGTCTGTTCGCGACGCTCGTCGGCGCAAGCATCGCGCTCGACGTCGCATCGGGCATTGCGCTCGGCGAGCCGAGCCATGTGCTGGGGCGCTCGCTGGTTTCGACCGGACTCGTGCTCGCGCTCTGCGGCATCGCGCTCGGCATCCGCGGTCTCGGCAACCGCTACGTGCAGACCGCGAGCGCGCTCGTCGCCTGCAGCATGTTCTTCTCGCTGTTGGTCCTGCCGCTTGCGTGGCTGGCCGGGCCGACGCCATCGCCGCCGGCACAGCTGTCGCCGACGCAGGTGCTGATCGGATGGGCGATGCTCGCGATCGTCCTCTGGAGTCTCCTCGTCGCTGCGCACATCATCCGCCGCGCGCTCGACGCGCCGTTCGTGTTCGGCTTTGCGCTGGCGCTGGCATGGGCGCTGGCCGACTGGGCGCTCGGCAGTGCGCTGTTCGACGCGGCGAGCTAAGAGCGGCGCCGCGTGCGATAAGCTTCGGCCAACTCACCCTCGAAGCGGATGGGCGCCTCACTTGAAGCTTCACATTCTCGGCATCTGCGGCACGTTCATGGGCGGCATCGCGGCGCTCGCGCGCGAGCTCGGCCACGAGGTCGAGGGCTCGGACGCGAACGTCTATCCCCCGATGTCGACGCAGCTCGAGCGTCTCGGCATCGCGTTGAAGCCGGGCTGGGATGCGCGGCATCTCGAGCCGGCTCCGGATCTCGTCATCGTCGGCAACGCATTGACCCGCGGCAATCCGATCGTCGAGCACATGCTCGATGCGCGCCTCGATTACGTGTCGGGCCCGCAATGGCTCGGCGAATCCGTGCTCGCGCATCGGCGCGTGCTCGCGGTGGCCGGCACGCACGGCAAGACCACGGCGACGTCGCTGCTGGCATGGATTCTCGAATCGCAAGGTCGCGCGCCGGGGTTTCTCGTGGGTGGCGTGCCGGCGAATTTCGGGATCTCGGCGCGGTTGGGCGGAAGTGGGAGCACGGGTGCTACCGCTCCAGCGTCCCTCACCCCACCGTCAGCGTCCGCTGACGGTCCCCCCCTCTCCCGCTACGCGGGCGAGGGGCGAATGCGGCAGCCTGCGGCTGCTGATTTTGTTATCGAGGCTGACGAATACGACACCGCATTCTTCGACAAGCGCTCGAAGTTCGTTCACTACCGCCCGACGATCGCAATCCTCAACAACCTCGAATACGACCACGCCGACATTTTTCCGGACGTTGCCGCGATCCAGCGCCAGTTCCACCATCTCGTCCGCATCGTGCCCGGCAACGGGTGTCTCGTCGTCAATGCCGAGGACGCACGCATCGCAGACGTGCTGGCAATGGGCACGTGGACGCCGGTCTCGAGCT